>JBEIOT010000033.1:0-11831 GCA_040377415.1 Azospirillum sp.
GCAAGGCCAGCTTTCGCGGCATCCACACTCTCGAGCTTCACTTTTTTCTCCGGCGCGTATTCACCGGTCTTAAGGTTAATGGCCTCAAGCGTTTTTTTACCGCCCTCTTTGTTCATGCGGTAGAAACCGCCCTTGCCTTTGCGGCCCGTATAGCCGTCGGCGATCATCTTCTTCACCAACTCAGGCAGATCATACAGCTTACGGAACGCGTCATCCTGCGGCAGCGTGTTGAGCATCTCCTGCGCAATAAGTGGCATCAGGTCGATGCCGATGAGATCGTACAGACCGAACATGCCCGTCTTGGGGAAACCCAGCGGCTTGCCCATCACAGCGTCGGCTTCTTCAATCGAGATACCGGTGCGAATGGCCTCAACAAGCCCCGCCGTCATCCAATAAATACCAATGCGGTTAGCCAGGAAGCCCGGCGTATCTTTCGCATCGACCACGCCTTTACCCAACGCACGATCAGCGAAGGCACGGAATTCTTCAAAGCGCTTCGCATCGAACTGCGGGCTCGGCACCACCTCCAGCAGCTTCATGAACCGCGGCGGGTTGAAGAAGTGCGTGATGATGAAATCCTGCGCCAGATCCTTGGGCATCCCCTGCAGCAATTCATGCAGCGGAATGGTCGAGGTATTGCTCGACACGATGCTGCCTTTTTTGCGCACCGCGTTGATCTTGGTATACACATCATGCTTGATGCTGAGCTTCTCCAGCACCACTTCGATGATCCAGTCGCATTCGGCCAGCTTGCCGATGTCGTCTTCGATATTTCCTGGTGTCACCAGCTTGGCGAATTTTTTGTGCGCAAAACCCGGCGTGCCGCCCTTGCTTTGTTTTTCGATGGCACCTTTGGCCAACATGTTACGATCGGTTGCATCCTTGGGAACGATGTCGAGCAACAGCACTTCAAAGCCCGCGTTGGCGATGACCCCCGCGATACCCGATCCCATGACGCCGGAGCCGAGGACGGCGACTTTTTTAATATCCATTACGCGCGCTCCAGCACCGTGGCGATGCCCATGCCGCCGCCGATACAAGCCGCCGATACTGCGTATTTACCTTTGCTGCGGCTCAGCAGTAGCGCCGCTTTGCCGGTGATGCGTGCACCACTGGCACCCAGCGGGTGACCCAACGCGATCGCGCCGCCTTCGATGTTCAGTTTCGCCGGATCGATGCCGAGTTCGTTACGGCACGGAATGCTCTGCGCAGCGAACGCCTCGTTGATCTCGACGATGTCGATATCCTTGATGGTGAGCTTGGCTTTCTCCAGCGCCATCTTCACCGCCGAGATAGGACCCAGACCCATGATGGCCGGATCCAGACCGGTCACCGCCATCGACTTAATTTTGGCAAGGATCGGCAGCTTGTGTTTTTTCGCGTAATCCTCGCTCGTCACCAACACCGCAGCGGCGCCATCGGTCAGCGGGCTGCTGGTACCAGCGGTCACGGTACCATACACATCGAATGCGGGGTCGAGCTTCGCCAAGTCTTCGGGTTTCGAGCCGGCACGAATGGTGCCGTCTTTGCTCACCACGCCATGCTTGGTGGTGATGGGCGTAATTTCTTCGCTCAGATCCGCCGCCGCCGCGCGACGATGCGATTCCAGCGCAAAATCTTCCTGCGCTTTGCGGTCCACTTTGTATTGTTTGGCCACGTTCTCGGCGGTCAGGCCCATGCTGATATACGCCTCGGGCAAATTCTTGAACAAGGTCGGGTTCGGCAGCGGGTTGTAACCACCCATCGGAATGCGCGTCATCGATTCAACACCGGCGGCGATATAGACCTCGCCCTTACCGGTGGCGATGTTGCCTGCAGCAATGTGAATGGCTTCCATCGAGCTACCGCACCAACGATTCACGGTCGAGCCAGCGACCGTATTCGGCAAGCCTGCCAGCAACGCCACCATACGGCCCATGTTGAAGCCTTGTTCGCCTTCGGGGAAGGCATTGCCAAGGATAAGGTCTTCGATGTCGTTGACGTTAACGCCGGTCTTGGCGACGAGGGCTTTTACAACCTCAGCAGCGAGATCATCCGGCCGGGTCTGCGCCAGCTGGCCTTTATTCGAAGGCGTGAAAGGTGAACGAAGATAACCAACAATCACAGCCTGCGTCATAAAACCAATCTCCTGATTACTCCCCTCATATATAGGCTAAAAAAGGGTCAGGCGAAAGCTTTCGGTTCGGATACGCGGCATATCCGAAATTGCATGGATTCTGTTGCAGAATTACTTGGACAGCCGCAGTGAATCCTGCGCCACCGCGCAATGCCTAGGCGAACGCGCGATAAAGGATCTGACCGACCGGATCGGGCTGGAGGGCAAGCAGCGCGAGCTGCACGAATGTGATGGCCCAGAACTTCAGCTGGAAGCTTGTTTTGCGCGTTTTGTGCCGCAGCAGGCGCTGGGCGACCAGTGCCGCCGGTGTACCACCGAGGAACCCTAACCCGAGCAACGTCGCCTCTGGCACACGCCGCGCGCCATGCATCTGCGATGACCGCTTATCATGCCAATAAAGGAAGAAGGTGAGCCCATTGATGAGCACAAGGTAAAGCAGCCAGTTCATGCCCATCTGCTTATCGACTCTGCCGCCCACGAGCAAAGGATAATTTACTCGCCAACATAGCATCGGCGTGGCATGCAATCGGTATGAAACATATTCTGCTCTGCACCCTGCTCTGCACCCTGCTCTGCCTCACCGCCACCGTTGCCGTCGCCAAAGATGGCAGCCGCGAGATCGGCGCGGTCAGCACCGCATTCAAACTCATCGGCCCCAACCACAAGATCGTGGTGACCGCGTTCGATGATCCCAAGATCGCCGGCATCACCTGTTATGTAGCCCGCCCACGCACCGGGGGCATCAAAGGCGGGCTAGGCTTGGCCGAAGATCCATCGCTAGCCAGCGTCTCCTGCACCCAGACCGGCCCCGTACGTTACCTAAAGCCAATTGAAGCCGGTGAAAAAGGCGAAGAAGTATTCGACGAAAGCCGTTCGCTGATCTTCAAGTCGCTCGAGATACGCCGCTTGTTCGACAAAGCAACGAGCAGCCTGGTCTATGTCGTGCGCACCACGCGCATCATCGAAGGTTCGCCGACCACGTCGCTGGCAGTGGTGACCCCCATCAGCTGGGAAGGCACTGCGCCGTCAGCGCCGTTATTGAAAGACTAGGAAGTTGGAGCGGGTACAGGGAATCGAACCCTGGCCTAAAGCTTGGGAAGCTTTCGTTCTACCATTGAACTACACCCGCGCGGGAGCGCTTCTACAGCGCCCCTCGCACGGGTGCAATGGGTTTGGAGTAGGTTAGTTTACGCCGTACTCGTTGGCCGAAATATAACCATCGCCGTTCGCATCAGCATTCTTGAAGCGCGGCGTGTAGGTATCATATTTCAGGTTCGCCTTCACGGCTTTAGCCGCGGCAGGGTTTCCGCCAGCGGCTTGAATAGCCAGCAAGCGTTTATGTTCTTCACTGCTTAAGCGGCCATCATGGTTGCTGTCCGCCTGATTGAATTCAGCCTGTGTCGCACCGGGTGTGCCATGGTCGCATGCAGCAACGCCAACAAGGCCGAGCGAAAGAAGTGCAGCAGTAGAAAGTTGAACGCGGTTCATGGTTTGCTCCGTTTTTATTTCTACTATTGCTAGCCAAACCCGCATGGGATTGCTGTGTGTGTCGCTGCCCGCCCACATCAGGGCAACATCAACCGTGCATGAATTGCCCATTCTGCTTGACCCATCACCGATTGCAGATTTGATGGCCGTACTCGCAAACTACAGGAGCAATCATGCTAAAAGAGTTCAAGACCTTCATCGCTCGCGGCAATGTCATCGACATGGCCGTGGGTATCGTGGTCGGCGCGGCGTTTACCGCCATCGTCACCTCGCTCGTGTCCGACATCATCAACCCCTTCATCGGGATGGCGCTGGGCGGCCTCGACTTCTCGCAATATTTCTTCGATCTGTCGCTGGGTGGCTACGCCAACCTTGAAGCGGCACAAAAAGCCGGTGCACCGGTCGTCATGTACGGCCTGTTCATCAACGCCGTGATCAAATTCCTGATCGTGTCGTTCGTGGTGTTCCTGCTGGTGAAGCAGATCAACCGCCTGAAAGCCGCTCCGGCCGAAAAAGGCAAAGATGCTCCCCCGCCGCCGGAAGATATCGCGCTGCTGCGTGAGATCCGCGACGCGCTGAAGGCCAAGAAGTAATGGCCGACGCCGCACAAAAAAAGTCGCCCGCATCGTACGAACTGTTCCCGCAAGGGCAGCTGTTCGTCGGCGCGGGCGACCGTGCGACCTATTTAGAACTCTCCAAAGCCAACCGCCATGGCCTCATCGCTGGTGCCACCGGCACCGGCAAAACGGTGACGCTGCAAACGCTGGCAGAAGGCTTCTCGCATAACGGCGTGCCCGTGTTCATGGCCGACGTGAAGGGCGACCTCGCTGGCATTTCCACCGCGGGCGACAACCCCAAAATGACCGCCCGCGCTGAAACGCTGGGCCTCACCGATTTCAGCTTCAATGCCACGCCCAGCATCTTCTGGGACATCTTCGGCACCAGCGGCCACCCTGTGCGCGTCACCGTGTCCGAAGTCGGCCCCATATTATTCGCGCGCCTCATGGACCTGTCCGACGCGCAAGAAGGCGTGCTTACCATCGCCTTCCAACTGGCCGACGATGATGGCCTGCTGCTGCTCGACCTTGAAGACCTGCAAGCGCTGCTCGTGCACGTCGCCGAAAATGCCAAAGCACTAAGCGCCAAATACGGCAATGTTAGCAGCACCACCGTCGCTGCCATCCAGCGCAAATTGCTGCAGATGAAACAGGAAGGTGCGGAAAGCCTGTTCGGCGAACCCGCGCTCGACATCAACGACCTCATGCGTACCGATCGCGAGGGAAAAGGTTTAGTGAGCATCCTCGCCGCTGACGTCTTGATCCAAAAGCCGCGCGTCTATGCCGTGTTCCTGCTGTGGCTACTTTCAGAACTGTTCGAGCAACTACCCGAAGCCGGCGACCTCGACCGCCCCAAACTCGTCTTCTTCTTCGACGAAGCGCATTTGCTGTTCACCGACGCCCCCAAGCCGCTGCTGCAAAAGATCGAACAGGTCGTTCGCCTCATCCGCAGCAAAGGTGTCGGCGTCTATTTCGTCACGCAGCAACCGCAGGATATTCCCGATGCCGTGCTGGCCCAGCTAGGCAACCGCGTGCAACACGCGCTGCGCGCCTTCACCCCTGCTGATCAAAAAGCCGTGAAAGCCGCCGCCACCAGCTTCCGGGCCAACCCGGCGTTCACTACGGTCGATGCCATTACCAACCTCGGCGTTGGCGAAGCGCTGGTTTCATTCCTGCAGGCCGACGGCACACCGAGCATCGTCGAGCGTGTAAAGATCCGCCCGCCCATGAGCCGCTTGGGGCCCCTCACCATGCAAGAACGCAACGCCTGCCTGCGCGGTGACGCCATCGGCGACACTTATGACACGCCCCTCAACCGCGAATCGGCCTACGAAAAACTTACTAAGAAGCGTGATGAAGCGGCCAAGGAAACGCCATCCGAGCCCGCCAAACGCGGCCGCCCCACCATGAGCACGGCCGAGCGCATTGCCACCGCCGCCGTGCGCACCGCCACCAGCAGCATTGGCCGCCAGATCGGTAACGCCTTGATCCGCGGCGTTTTAGGCTCGCTAAAAAATCGCTGATACCTTCATATTTCTGTCATCATTTCCGCCTAGTCTGGCCGTAGCAAACACACGTTACGGAGCCACCATTGGCTAAAAAAGAATTCACCCCCGACGCGCACCACCAGTTCCGCCTCTACGATGGCGTGAACTACGAAGGCGTCGGCCCCATCACCCAAGCGGCCGATTACAGCGCGACTAAACGCACCGTCATCATTCTGCCCGGCACACGGGTGAACCACGAAATTCCGCAGTCGACCGTCACCATGCAGTTCGTCCGTTCCTACCGTAGCATCATCCGCGAATCGCTGGAACGCCAGGGTATCACCGATGCCAACATCTATTGCGGTGTTTACGGCCACAACGACGAGCAGATGATCTCCGACCATTACTCGCAGCCCACCCGCAAGGACCAGGACCTCAAAGTGCGCCCCTTCACTACCGATGCTGCCGGCACCGACGTGCGCAGCTTCGTGCAGAACGTGCTGCTGCCCTTTGGCGGCGTAAAGGACCATGTGCACCCCAATGCCAACGCCGTGGCCAAACGCCTGGCGAACCTCACCCTGGTCGCCCACAGTTATGGCGGAACGTTCGCGGCCGAAGTCGCCCGCGAATTCCAGTATGTGCTGCGCACCGAGCATAGTTACTCGCGCGAAGAAGCCGCGTTCATTGCCAGCGAAGTAGTGGTGCTCGGCATCGCCCCGGTGCGCGACATGGATCATGAGCGCCTTGGTTTCCGCAACATCGACTTCACCGGCCGCACGGATGCTTCCAATCTCGGATTCATGCGCCGCGTTGCCGCCGACCATATCGCCACCGAGCTGGTGCCCGAAGACACCGATGTCGAAGGGCTCGCAAAATATTATTATCAACGCAGCGGCTACCCCGATCAACCCGGCACCCTCCTGCCACCCGAAACCACCGAGCTGGAAGCGCCCAAAGCCAGCGGCAACAGCTACAGCCAGATCACGCGTGCCGCGATGCCCGCCGCCATTCACTGGACAAGCCGTTCCGGCAAAGCGCGCGTGATGGACCAAGCGCAGCTCGACAGCGAACACCGCATGCTGGAGCAAACAACGCGTCATCTGCGCGGTTTGCCCGAACCAACAGCGGGCAATGAAGAAGCTTCGCGCATCCTTGCGTTGAATGGTGAGGATCTAATCCAGTATGGCTTGGTGCCCACGCACGATCACCGCATGTATCTGCAGCCCGCGAATGAAAATCAGGCCTTGGTGCAAGCGGTGGATAGCGCGCTGGCTGCTGCCGTGTCGCGCGCGCCGCAAGCGCACAATGTCGATCCTTCGGCATCGGTCGCAGCGTTGCTGCGATCTGCCGCCACGCCGCACACGAACGTCAATAGCGCACGCCACGTAGCACGCACCGCACCAGCCAACGAAACAAAGATCAGTTAGTCGGGCAGCGGCCCGTCGAACGGCTGGCGCTCGCGCAGCGTTTCTTTTTCACTCGACTTCACGGGGCTGCGGCCCTGACGCTTCTCG
This sequence comes from Azospirillum sp., assembly GCA_040377415.1. Classification (GTDB taxonomy): domain Bacteria; phylum Pseudomonadota; class Alphaproteobacteria; order Rickettsiales; family UBA3002; genus QFOX01. The sequence goes on from JBEIOT010000033.1 coordinate 7,163, forward strand.
CGGTCGATGATCATTTCTTCGCGGTCCATCGCCGGGTCCTGCACACGATCGCTGCGTTCATCGCGCACCGGCATGCGGCCATTCACCATCGTACCCAGCATCTCATCTTCGTAGGCGAACGCCGGGGCGCTCACGCCCGTCAGGGCAACGGTCAGCAAAAGAAGGGTACGTTTCATACGTGGCTCCACGATTTGTGCGATGCACAACCCGTACCACTCACCGCCCAAAGATGCGAGCAGATTATGACAAGCCTCACCGCTCCTGCGTGCGTAGCGCCGTAGCTGCGCGAGCCGCGTAGCGGGAAGGGTCAGCGTAACGAAGTGAAGCGAAGGGATGGCAATCCCTTCACGCGCGGTAGCGCGCACTTAAAAACCTATCTCCAGCCGCCGTGTCCACGCCCGTGGCCGCGTCCATGACCCCGCCCATGGCCATGACCACCGCCGTGATAGCGCGGGCCATTCCAGTAATTCACGCGGTAATAGGGCGAATAATACGGATAATACGGCTGATACACTACCGGCTGCGGCGCATAGTAAACGGGCTGCGGCGGGTAATAGACCGGCGCCGGCGCGTAATAACCACCACTGCTGATATTGATGCCGATATTGCTGCGCGCCTCAGCGGCCGAGGCCGTCGCGGCCACCGCCAGCACGCCACCAAGCATGAGCATAGTCTTCTTCATAACGACTCCTAACGTAGGTTTGCGTATCTGATACGCGGGCAGCAAGCCATCCCCTGCGCTAACGCCATTCGATGGCGGGGCACCGGTCCATCACGAAGTTGAGGCCCGCCGCTTTCGCCCGCGCGCCCGCTTCCACCGGCGTCACGCCGATCTGGCACCAGATGGTCTTGATTTGCAGCTTCTCGCGCAATGCAATGGCTTCATCCACCACCAGCGCCGCATCGTCCGTATTGCGGAAAATATCGACCATGTCGACCGGCGGCGGACATTCAGCGAGCGATGAATAGACCTTTTGCCCCAGCAATTCGCCACCCGCAAGCCCCGGATTCACCGGATGCACCACGTACCCCTTAGCCAACAAAAACTCCATCACATGATAACTAGCCCGCTCCGGTTTATTCGAAGCGCCGATAAGGGCGATGGTGCGGGTAGTTTGTTGGATGGAGGTCATAATCACCATGGGCGAAGGTCTCTTTTATAATCGCCAAAGTATACATAGGGTCTAAAAGTTTCCGGCAAATCCTGTACAGTACGCCATACAAACATTGAATTATCATACATTTTCTGCGGCCACTCCGCGCTTTCTTTAGGATCGGACGGCCTCTCACTGTAAGCAGATAACCAAGCATAGCTGCGGTTAAGTTCGTCGAAAAGCCGATAAATCTCTTCACCAAATAATGCCCGCGTTTTATGATAACCCAAGCCCCTAAAGCTATTTTCTGCAGCTTTAAGTGCTGCAAGAATTTGCTCTTGATTATCCTCTCTAATTTTAAGAGTTCCTTGCTGGGTAACCTTGCTGCAAAATTCTAATACGTGTTTGTAAATTTCCCAGCGTTCTTCAAATAAGTCTAATCTAAATTTTTCTTTCGAAAATATGTAAGCCCAATAACTAAATAGTGCTGTGACTATACTGAAGAAAGTTGCGGGCAATAAGTCTAATCTTTCAATGCTTGCCATTAGAATAAAAAGACATGCAAATACGCCTGCTAAAACAGCGTAAAACCAATAATAAGCCAAAAAGCTTTTGGCATTTTCTATGTTGATTTTAGCTAATGCAGTCTTAAACAAATTTACCCAACCTTCTTGTAAATCTCGCTACCCTCGGCCTTGAACTTTTCGCTCATAGCGTCCATACCTTGCTGCGCTTCGTCTGCAGCAATCGGTGCAGCATTTCCGCGTTGGACTCTTGCGAAGTCGCGCACTTCCTGGCTGATCTTCATGCTGCAGAATTTGGGGCCGCACATGCTGCAGAAATGGGCGACTTTGGCGCCATCGGCAGGCAAGGTTTCGTCGTGGTATTCACGCGCCGTGTCGGGGTCGAGCGACAGGTTGAACTGGTCTTCCCAACGGAACTCGAACCGCGCGCGGCTCAACGCATCGTCGCGCAGTTGCGCGGCGGGGTGGCCCTTCGCCAAATCGGCCGCGTGTGCAGCAATTTTGTAAGCGATGACGCCTTCTTTCACATCATCGCGATCCGGCAGGCCGAGATGTTCTTTCGGCGTCACGTAGCACAGCATCGCCGTACCGAACCAGCCGATCATCGCCGCGCCGATGGCGCTGGTGATGTGGTCGTAGCCTGGCGCGATGTCGGTCGTTAGCGGCCCAAGCGTGTAGAATGGCGCTTCGTGGCACGCTTCAAGTTGCTTATCCATGTTCTCTTTGATTTTGTGCATCGGCACATGGCCGGGGCCTTCGATCATCACCTGCACATCATGCTTCCACGCCACGGTGGTGAGCTCGCCCAGCGTTTTCAGCTCAGCGAATTGTGCGGCGTCGTTCGCATCAGCGATTGAACCCGGACGCAGACCGTCGCCCAGCGAGAAGCTGACATCGTAGGTTTTCATGATCTCGCAGATCTCTTCGAAATGTGTGTAGGTGAAGTTCTCTTTGTGATGCGCGATGCACCACTTGGCGTGGATACTACCGCCACGGCTGACGATGCCCGTAACGCGGTTCTCCGTCAGCGGCACGAACGGCAGGCGCACACCGGCATGGATGGTCATGTAATCGACACCCTGCTCCGCCTGTTCGATCAGCGTGTCGCGGAAAATTTCCCAGGTCAGGTCTTCGGCCACGCCGCCGACTTTCTCCAGCGCCTGATAAATGGGCACAGTGCCAATGGGCACTGCCGAGTTGCGAATGATCCATTCGCGCGTGGCGTGGATGTTCTTGCCGGTCGACAGGTCCATGATGGTATCCGCGCCCCAACGCGTCGCCCACACCATTTTTTCCACTTCTTCCGCGATGTTCGATGCGATGGCCGAGTTACCGATGTTACCGTTAATTTTGACCTTGAACCCACGACCGATGATCATCGGTTCGATCTCGGGGTGATTGATGTTCGCGGGAATGATAGCACGCCCACGCGCCACTTCGCTGCGCACGAATTCGGGGGTGATGGTGCTGCCATCGGTACGGCCTTCATTCTCGCGAATGGCGATGTATTCCATCTCCGGCGTGATGATGCCCTTCTTTGCGTAATGCATCTGGCTTACATTCATGCCCGCCTTCGCACGCAATGGCGATTTAATGGCATGCGGGAACTGCGCCACTTCAATTTTCTGGTATTCCTTGTAGCCGTTATCTTCCGGGCGCATTGGGCGGCCGATGTAATGCTCCACGTCGCCGCGGCTTGCGATCCACTCGCCGCGAAGTTTCGGCAGGCCCGCGTTGATGTCGACCACATGGTCCTTATCGGTGTAGGGGCCGCTCGTATCGTAAACCGCCAACGGCTTCTCGCCCGATTTCTCGCTTAAGACCACTTCGCGCTGCGCTACTTTCACGCCCATCATGCGCTCGCTGCCCGCCACATGCTGTTTGCGCGAACCGGTGAGCGAACCCGTGCTCACTTCGATGATGGCGTCGGTTTTTTTGGCAGCGTTATTGGCGGGAGGGGTCATGGTCAAATCCATTGTGGTGAGAAGTGGTGTCGGCTAGAAGGGCCGTATGGCCAAAAGCACTAGCACCGCTGCCGCTGAGCCGCAAATAAAAGCGGCGCAGTTACGCACATTCCATCAGCGCCTGCACGCGTGGTACGAAGCCCATGGCCGCCACGACCTGCCCTGGCGCAATACCGATGATGCTTATGCCATCTGGCTCAGCGAGGTCATGCTGCAGCAAACGCAGGTCGCCACGGTGCTGGCGCGCTTCTACGAACCGTTCCTCACCACCTTCCCCACCGTGCAGCATCTGGCCGCCGCCCCGCGCGACGCGGTGATGAAAGCATGGGAAGGTCTGGGATACTACCGCCGCGCCGGGTTTTTGCACGAAGCGGCCAAACGCGCGCACAACGGATTGCCGGATGATGTCGAGGGCCTGCGCGCCCTACCCGGCATTGGCCGCAACACCGCGCATGCCATCGCAGCGTTCGCTTACAAGCAGCCCGTGGCGATTCTGGAGGCCAACGTCAAACGCATCGTCGCCCGCATTTTCGCGTGGGAGAAACCAAGTGAAAATGATCTCTGGGCCGGTGCCGACGCACTGCTGAATAAGGCCGAGCCGTTCCATTACAACCAAGCGATGATGGATTTGGGTTCACTGGTGTGCACACCCCGCGCACCCGATTGCCCCGCCTGCCCTGCGAACAACATCTGTGCGGGTCAGGTCGCACCCGAAAAATATCCAGCACCCAAAGCAAAGAAGAAAACGCCGACGCGCGAATACAACATCCTCGTGCTGCAAGACGCTGCCGGTCGCCTGCATCTGCAAGCCCGAAGCGATGCATTGCTCGGCGGTCTCTATGGTTTCCCGCAACTGCCTATCACCACCGACCTGCGCCACCCCATGCGTGAGATGAATATCCAAGCATGGGAAAATATCGGTGATGTGGTGCAGGTCTACAGTCATTTCCGCCTTCAAGGCGCGGTGAAGCTGGGTATCCTGCCACGCAAAATGAACGGCAAAGGCTGGTATCTGCCTGCTGAAATTGCCGCGCTGCCGCTCTCGGGCGTCGACCATAAAGTGATTAGCCTGATGACGCAGCGCAAC
>JBEIOT010000215.1:0-2815 GCA_040377415.1 Azospirillum sp.
CTGCTTCATCATCGTTTCCATCTGCTGGTATTGCTTCACCAGACGGTTCACGTCCTGCACGGTGGTGCCCGAACCCGCCGCGATGCGCTTGCGGCGCGAGGCGTTCAGCAGCGTCGGCTTCAGACGCTCTTTCTTCGTCATCGCCTGAATGATGGCTTCCTGCCGCGCAAAATTCTTTTCGTCGATCTCCTTACCGGCCATCGCTTCTTTAATTTTGCCCATGCCGGGCATCATGTTCAGCATGCTGCCCACACCGCCCATTTTCTTGATGCCCACCATGTGCTTCAACATGTCGTTCATGTCGAAGGCGCCTTCCATCATGCGCTTGGCGGCTTCTTCGGCGTCCTGCTCGTTCAGCACTTCTGCTGCGCGCTCGACCAGCGAAACTACATCGCCCTTATCAAGGATGCGGCCCGCGATACGCTCGGGGTGGAACGGCTCGAACGCGTCGATCTTCTCGCCCAAGCCCATGAACTTAATGGGCTGGCCAGTGACTTGGCGCATCGACAGCGCCGCACCACCGCGCGCATCGCCATCAAGGCGGGTGAGCACGATGCCGGTCACGCCGACCGCATCATGGAATGCTTTGGCGATATTCACCGCGTCCTGACCCGTCAGCGCATCGGCGACCAGCAGCGTCTCGATGGGCTTGGCGAGTGCCTGCACATCCTTCAGCTCGGTCATCAATGCTTCGTCAACATGCAAGCGACCGGCAGTATCGAGGATCAGCACATCGTAGCCGCCCTTGCGCGCGGCATCGAGTGCACGCTCGGTAATGGCGCGCGGCATTTCACCGCCGACGATTGGTAGTGAATCCACATCGGCCTGCTTGGCCACACTCGCCAACTGCTCCTGCGCGGCGGGGCGATAGACGTCGAGTGACGCCACGAGCACGCGCTTGCGTTGTTTGTCCTTCAAACGTTTCGCTAGCTTGGCGGTGGTCGTCGTTTTACCCGAACCTTGCAGCCCGCACATCAGGATGACTGCCGGCGGCGTCGCCGCCAAATTCAGCTCCGCCGTTTCGCTACCCAGCAGCGTGACCAGCTCGTCATGCACGATCTTGATGACCATCTGAGCCGGATTCACCGTCGCCACGATCTCAGCACCCACCGCCTTGGCTTTCAGCGTGGCGATGAAGTCCTTCACCACCGGCAGCGCCACATCGGCCTCGAGCAGGGCGATACGCACTTCGCGCATAGCGCCATCGACATCGGCTTCGCTCAGCACGCCCTTGCGGCGCAGCTTGTCGAACGAGTCAGAAAGTTTCTTGGCTAAATTATCGAACATGGGGAGGGGGTATAGGTGCTTGGCGCCGCCCCCGCAAGAGCCCACTCACGTCTGCCGGTGCTACCGGCAAAAAAAACGCCGCCTGCCCGAGGGGCTAGAGCGGCGTAAAGAATGAGAGACACAGAATCAATGCCTCGGGTTCTAATGCAATTGAGAATCATTCGCAACTATATATTTAGAGGGGGTGTGGATATCGGGGGGTATTAATAGCTTCGAATCGCTTTGTAATCCGGGGTGACACCTTGAATGGCCTTGCGGATCTGGGTCTCGTTACGACGAATTAATTCATCGGTTAAGTGGCTGCCAACGCCACCCAGTTCCCACAAAGCAGTGACCAGCTCGCCCCGGCATTCGTCGATATCGTGGTCGCGCGCGTCGCTGCTGCCCATGATGTATTCCAACGCGATGGCGTTCCAGAAATGCACGGTGAGGTTATGGAATTCGGCCACGGACTCGAATGCAGTCACCGTATCCTTATCATGGAAGACACCCATCAGGTAGTCGTGCTGCTCATCGTCGGGCTGCGAAAAATGAATGGTCTCGATCGTCCCAAAATCACGACCACGCGCGGTGCAGGCGCGATCGACCAGATGACGCGCTACCAGCAGCTTTTTCGCATAAAGCCCGTGCAGGATGCCTTCGCCTCGCGCATCGAACAGGTCGTTCACGGCCTGCTGGCGGGGAATGGTGTCGTTGTCATTGGCATGTTCCATGGGCCGCAACCTACGGCAGGCAAGCCGTTGTAAGTATGACATTTCCATGAACATTCCTTACCGTGCCGCTTGCCCAAGGCCTCTGATTCGCTTATGGTTGCGCCACTTCGCGTTAAGGGACACCAATGACCAAAGCTGCCGCCGACATCACTGCCATGAGCTTCGAAGCCGCCATGAAGGAGCTTGAAAGCATCGTGAAGGCGCTTGAATCCGGCAATGCCGACCTTGATCGCGCCATTGGCGATTATCAGCGCGGCAACGCCTTGAAAGAACATTGCCTGGCCAAACTGGCCGAGGCCAAACTGAAAGTCGAACAGATCGCCGCCAAAGCCGACGGCACTGTGACCACCAAACCCTTCCAGGCTGAATAACCATGAAAACCGAGCTCTCCATGACCAACAATCTGCAGAACGCCCTCGCCGAAACATCGGAACGCCTTGAAGCGGTGATGAACGATTTGCTGCCGAGCCCATTGGCCTTAAGCACCAAAGTCATCTCGTTCAACAGCCGCGTGGAAGAGAACGAAGTTTCCAGCGCCCCCAGCGGTGAAGCCAAGGTGATGGAAGCGATGCGTTATTCGGCACTGGGCGGCGGTAAACGCCTGCGCCCGTTCCTCACCGTGCAATCGGCGAAACTGTTCGGCGTGAACCCCGATGCGGCGATCATGACGGCGGCGGCCATTGAATTCGTGCACGTCTATTCGCTCATTCACGACGATTTGCCCGCGATGGATAACGATGATTTCCGCCGCGGCAAACCATCCAACCACAAACAATTCGGTGAAGCGGCTGCCATTCTGGCGGGCGATGCTTTGC
>JBEIOT010000111.1:0-6617 GCA_040377415.1 Azospirillum sp.
ATCGTTCGTGATATGAAGTTCTTTTGCCTGATTGAAGCGACCGATGAGCTTCTTCTGGGCTTGTTTGATTTCTGCCCACGGCTGGTTGCAGGCCTCGAAGAAGAAATCGAGGTATTCAGGATAGGACGTCCCATCCATTGCGGCTTCCTCGGCGAGGGGGATGTAAGTAAGGTTCCACCCCAGCTCATCGTTCTTTTGCCGGACACGGAACTCTCGGTAGGATTCGCTCTCGTAACGCTTAAATTTTTCCCCATCGCGCTTGGCCGTGATAGCGGCGGGCGTTTCGCTGCCGAACTTTACGGTATCACTGCAATCAGCAAAACGGGCCGCGCGGAAAGCGATCAATCCTGTAAGGGAGTTTTCATCAAGCGCATTCACCAGCAAGGTGTCGAAGGCGAGATCTTCCATATCCAGATCGAACGGGACGCCCTTGCCCAAACATTCCGCGATGGCACCTTCTGCCGGATAGCGCGCCACCAATGATGCATTGATACGCAAGCGCGCTGCTGCACGACGCTCGAACGGAAAGGTCCCGACCATCTGCGTTGCCAACTGTTTTTGCTTACCGATATCGCAGGGCAATTGTTCAAGGCTTGCCCAATCGGCAGGGCTCACCGCATCAAGTGCCGCCAACAATGTTGCATCGTTGTGTTTGCCGGCAGCGTGAATCTTGGCCAACCGCTCGGCTTTCAACAGTGCATCGCCCAGCAAGGCGGTGTCCTGTCCAGCATCGTTCAATTGAGCGAGCACCGCGCGTGCGCGCTCTTGCAACAAGCCAGGCTCGCTGGCGAGTGTTTCCAGAGACGCGGCAATGCGGGGGCACGGGTACATAAGATCTCCTGTAAGCCATCGCTGATAGCCGGAGATTATGTCGGTTTGATGACGGAATGCTTATTTCTTGGCGCCCGGGTAACTGTATTCGATCTCGCCTTTGCTCGGCACGCGATCCATCAGCTTGTTCCAGAAATTATCATCGAGCTTGCCGCCATCACCCTGAATGGCGGGCTGCGTGCTGGGCTCAGAGTTACCCTGCGGGGTGATGACGGGCACGGGCCCGGAGCCCGGCGGCAGCGGTGCGCCGATCTGACGCTCCGGCTGGTTCATAAAACCAAAGGGTGAATTATCGGGCGCGACGCTTGGCTGCGGTTGCGGCGGTGCCTCGGTGCTGCCACTACCGAACAACCACGGCAGCAAGCCTTCGCTGCTGGCGCTGTTGTTGGGGATGGCTTCGGAGGGAATGCCCTCGAGCGACTTGATCATCGTATCATGGAAGATCATCGCGGGGATGTTGCCGCCGGTGACGCTGGCCATCTGGCGGTTATTGTCGTTGCCCACCCACACGCCGGTGACCAACTGCGGGGTGAAGCCGACGAACCATGCATCTTTGTAATCCGACGTGGTGCCGGTCTTACCTGCGACATCGCGCCCGGGCAACGCGGCGCGGGTACCGGTGCCGCTGCGCGTGGTGCCCAGCATAAGGTAGTTCATCATCTCGACCGTGCCGCTGGCCAACACCGGGTTGGTATCGGAAAGCTCGCGCTTGTAGAGCTCTTTGCCCTTGGCGGTGCGGATCTCGAGAATACCGTACGGCACCACCTTGTTACCGTTGTTGGCCAGATACGCGAAGGCGCCGGTCATCTCAAGCAGCGTGGCCTCTTGTGCACCGAGCGCGATGGACGGGTTGGGGCGAACATTCGGAATGCCCAGACGCTCGGCCATCTGTGCCACGCGCTTCACACCCGCATATTGGCTGAGGCGAACAGCGACAGTGTTGATGGACTGACGGAACGCATCGGCCATGGTCATCACACCTTTGTATTCGTTGGTGTAGTTGCGCGGCGCCCAGACCTTGTTGCCGACCATCATGGAAATGGGTGCGTCTTCGACCTGCGCGGTCGGCGTGTAGCCTGCTTCCAGCGCGGCAAGATAAACGAACAGCTTGAACAACGAACCACCTTGACGCTTGGCGACTGCGGCGCGGTTATACTGGCTTTCGCCATAGTTGGCACCACCCACCATGGCGACGACCGCACCATCGGCACGCATGCTGACCACGGCACCTTGCGAAACTTTCTTCGCCTCGCCTTCCATGCCCAGCTTGTTCTCCAGCGCATCGGCAGCGAACTGCTGCACCTTGGGATCGAACGTGGTGACGACGATGAGATCTTCTTCGACCTTGCCGACATAATCGGGCAATGCATCGACGATCCAGTCGCCGTAGTAGCGCACATCGTTGCCTTCCACGGTGACTTTGGGCTGCTGCTTGAACGCTTCGAGCGCGGGCTTAATTTTCTTTTCTTCCAGCGCGTCATGGTCGGCCATGTTGACCAAGACCTGATGCGCGCGTGCCATCGCGCGCTCAGAGCTGGCGGTGGGTGCATAGCGCGATGGGGCTTTGAGCAGACCGGCGATCATGGCGGATTCAACGAGGCCCATGTCGCTGGCGGGCTTGTTGAAGTAACGGCGGCTCGCCGCATCGACCCCGAACGTGCCCGCGCCGAGATACACGCGGTTGAGGTAGATCGACATGATCTCTTTCTTGCTGTAGCGGCCCTCGAGCCAGAAGGCCAAAAGCACCTCCTGGATCTTGCGCGTAATGGTGCGCTCGGGTGTGAGGAATACGTTCTTGGCCACCTGCTGCGTCACGGTGGATGCGCCCTGCACCACATGGCCGGCGCGCGCGTTAGCGAACAGGGCGCGCAGGATGCCGAAGAAATCCACCCCATGATGCTGGAAGAAGCGGCGGTCTTCCGTCGCCAGCACAGCTTCGATCAGTTCTTTGGGGAATTTCTCATACGGCACATACGCGCCATAGACATCGCCATAGGTGGCGATGATGCGGCCATCGGTGGTCTCGACCGTGATGCCCTGCGTCTTATTAATTTTGTCGAGGTCGCGGATGTCGGGCAGCGTAGCCACGAAGAACATGAGGATGAACCCGCCGACGATGAACAGCGTAATGCCCGCACGCAGCGCGACACCGAACAGGTAGCGCTTGTTGAAACCACGACGTTTTGGGCCGCCACGTTTGGCGCTACGGGTCTGCGGATTCGGGCGGCGTGCCGGTGCCGTTTTGCGCGGGCTCACCTTGCCACTCGCGTGATTGGGGGGCGCACCATAAATGCGCACCTTCGGCTTACTGCGACGTTTTCTGCGGGAGAATATGCCCATGAGTAGGCCCGCTTAGCCGAATTCTTATAGGAAATACAGTGGAATTATAAGCCATCGGCCTTCATGAAACCGTAACCCTTGGCTGGCATACTACCCCCCATGACAAACCGCCCAAATAGCCGCATCGAAGCCCCCGGCAAGCCCGGTGCTGCACTGGTAGCACGGCTTGAGAAGCTGCGCGACAGCCACCGGCTGGGCCTGCATATGTGGGAAAACAGGATGCCCTACAGTTTCCCCGAAGCCTCGCACCAAACTTTGAATGCGTGGAGCGCCAAACCCACGGCGGCACACCCACAGCTTTCCTTCTCGCTGCTGCCCGCGAAGGATGACGGCATGACCATGCAACCCTATGGACAAGTCAGGGGCGATTTTAACGAGGTCGGATATCTGCTGGATCTGAACGAAGACCAGCCGACCCCGCCACGCTACGAAGCAGCACATGTGGCAACGCTCGAAAGCGGCGAGAATGCATATGACAAACACTACCGCCCCGAATATGCGGGTGTGCATCTTGATGCATTAGCCGCAGACTACATAACCCACCATCAGCCAATTCATGATCAGCCGGGTGTTGGTCGTTTCAATGAGATCATCGGCGAAGTGGGTCACCCGCATGTAGCAGCGATCGTCGCGCCATTCTTCCCTGATAACGCATCCCCTCTCGACCAATACGATGCCTTGGTAACGTTAAGCGGCTGCCTAAGCGCGCTGGAGCATGCCAAACAAGGCGCTGACCTTCCGTTGGTGGCGTACCATGTGACCGGCGAACGCAAGGGCGAGATCACCTATCTCGGCCAAGGCAAAGAGCAGTTACAGAAGCTTGCCGTGCAGTCGCTCAAAGCCATCATGGATTCGCCTCGGTCGCTCAAGCTGCTGGGCATAAATTATGGCTGCATGGAGCTTGAAAGCATTCTGGCGGAAGATTTTGGTATCGACCCCTTTAAGGCCCCTGCTCAACAACACGAAGCCTTCGCCAAATTCGGCGTGGATGTACGTAGCAGAGGACGCGAGTAACGATGACCCACACGCGCCCCAGTAATCGCATTGAAGCACCCGGCAAGCCCGGCGCGGAGCTTATTGCCGAGCTGGAGCAGCTGCGAGACAGCAACCGGCTGGGCATCCATATCTGGGAATTCAGCGACATGCTGCAACCGCCCGAGTATTCGCAAAACCTGCTAGCTGTGGCCGCGGCAGAGATCGCCGAGAGGATGCAAGGTCGCACCGAGATGAGCTGCCGCCCCAGCCCCCGCGACCCCAACGACATTCCCGCCACCTCGCTCTCCATGATCCCGAGCATCCGCAGCGGGCTAAGCATGATTCCTTACGAAGGCGTCGATTTCCGCAGCGCAGGTTTTCTGGTCGATCTGCGTCAGGATCAGCCGCACCCAACGCGCATCCTGCGTACTTCTCCCGATAACCTGAACAGCAACGAAGAATATTTAAAGAATATACTTACGGACCTTCAGTATGAACATTTGCGCTTCCGCCGCTTCACCCGCGACATGGATACGCCAGGTTTGATCGCGCGAGCCTGCGGACCCGAAGGCCCGCGCTGGGGTGCCGAGCAGCTCGACGCGCTGGGCGAGCATTACCTGGAAATGGAGAACGATCCTGAAGGCCTCACGGAAGAATTCATGGTGATGCATAACGAGGTCATCGCGTGCGCCAGCCACGAGCATGTGAAGGCCATCGTTCGCCCCTACTACTACGATAACTATGCACCCTACCTGGAACCGGTATCGCGCCTGCTCACGGCGCTCGATGCGTTGCAGATGCACGAGAACGGTACTGACCTGCCCGCGGTGCGCTATTATGTGAACGGGCCTGAAGCCAATTGCTTCGAGTACCTTGGCGGCACGCAAAAAGAACTGGAAGCCACTGCCATGAAGGCGCTGCGTGACATGGCAAGCCAGCCCGACCTCATGCGTCCTTTCTATGAAAAGCCGCATTATGCCGATGACCGCGCCACGATCGATTCCATGGTCAAAGCATTCCTCGATGTGCCTGCCGAGCTACGCCAGGCCGCCCTTAACGGCTCTCAGGGCCACGCCCGCTAATTCGCTTTCCCCCAAGGCTGTTTCTGCTATAGAGCCCCCATGCTCTCCGATAGCCAGTTCTACACCCTTGGCCGCGACACGCTGGCCCGCCTGCACGACGCGCTGGAACCGGCGTATGACGCGACGACGCTCGATGAGCTGGAGCTGGAAGCCGGACTCCTCACCATCGTTACCAAATCGGGTCAAAGCTTCATCGTTTCAGCGCATGCGCCCAGCCATCAAATTTGGCTCGCCTCGCCCGTCAGCGGTGGCCTGCATTTCCGCTGGAGCGGCGAAGGCTGGATATTGGGCACCGGGGAAACGCTGGAAGAAGTACTAAGCCGCGAATTGCAGGTAACGCTATGAGCACCACCGACCTGCCCGCCAAAGGCAAACTCACCAGCCTGAAATATCTCTCAAGCTACATTCGCCAATATAAAAGCCAGGTCATTGGCGCGGCGGTCGCGCTGGTCGTTACCAGCTCCGGCGTGCTGGGCATGGGCGGCGCGCTGCGTTACCTCATCGATGAAGGCATCGCCAAGGGCGACTCGAAAATGCTGGGTTATGGTTACATCATCCTGCTCGCGGTGGTGGTGGTATTCGCTATCGCCACTTACATGCGTTACTCGCTGGTGAGCTGGGTAGGTGAACGCGTCGTCGCCGATATTCGCCGCGATGTGTTCGCCAAAGTGCTCTCGATGCACACGGCGTATTTCGAGAGCACCCGCACCGGCGACCTGCTCTCGCGCATCACGACCGACACCACGCTGCTGCAAACGGTCGTCGGCTCCAGCGTTTCCGTATTCCTGCGCAACACGCTGATGTTCGTGGGCGGCATGATCATGCTGCTGGCCACCAGCGCGCGCCTGAGTGAATGGGTGCTGCTGATGCTGCCGCTGGTGGTGGTGCCCATCGTGGTGCTGGGCAAGCGCGTGCGCAAACTCAGCCGCGCGACACAGAATAAAGTCGCCGATATTTCCTCGCACGCCGAAGAATCCATCAGCGCCATTCGCACCATCCACGCCATGGCGCTGGAAGATGCCGAGCAGGCCCGCTTCAACACCCATGTCGATGAAACGCTGCGCACGGCGCTGTCGCGCATTCGCATGCGTGCGCTGCTTACCGCCATTGTCATCTGCCTCATTTTCGGCGCCATCGTCACCGTGCTTTATATCGGCGGGCAGGATGTGGTCGCGGGCCGCATTTCGCCGGGCGATCTGTCCGCATTCATTTTCTATGCGGTGGTCGTTGCGGGTGCCTTGGGCGGTGTCAGTGAAGTCATCGGCGAGTTGCAACGCGCAGCGGGTGCGACCGAGCGACTGATGGAACTGATGGATCTTTCGCCCGCCATCGTGGCACCGGCAGAGCCCTACCACTTCGCACGAGCACCGCAAGGACGCTTGAGCTTCG
>JBEIOT010000257.1:0-1649 GCA_040377415.1 Azospirillum sp.
AGAAAAAGTCGGCGTAACGGTTTAGACGGTTAGCAACGAATAAGGCCGGAGAGAGATCTCCGGCCTTTTTTCTTTAGGCGCCAATACCCGGCGCTTTTGTGGGCTGCTTGTCGCCCTGCACTGCTGCTGCCAAGGAGCCAGTGTCTGCGGCACTGTACGATAGGCCATCGGTCGAACATCCGCGTAACGCGCTAAGGTCGAGACCTTGTAACGATGCCTTCAGCGGATCTACTACCGGCGCGACATCGACTGCGCCCAGCCCATCGAATCCTTTGGTAGGCTGTGCCGTGGGCAGCACTAGCGGCACTTCATCAACGGCGTATCTCTCGCCTTCTTTGATCGCGGCGTATGTCCCGCGCTGGGGTTCGGCGTCGCCCACATTCTTAGCCATGATCGCATCAGTAAATTCGGTGGCGCGCTTTTCATACAGCGCCGTGCCGGTCTCATCGGTCACACCCGCTTTCTGGAAGCGGTCGATCCATTGTTCGTTCGTGGTAGCGCGCACCATTGCGCCATATTCCTGAAGGCGCGGGCTATCCGTTTTTTCCAGCAGGTCAGCGAATTCGGCACGCTCCTCGGTAGAGCCGCGACGTAAGCGGAAGTAGATCTCGTCTTCAGGAATGCCGAGCGAATAAAGCTCTGGCGCACGCAGGCTTGTGCCATCAGCACGTTGGATAGTGGACATCACGTTGCGGGCTTTGTGCTGCTCCAGATCGGCCTGTGCATCGGTCATGTGATACATCTCGTGGACCATCGTGCCCAACAGACTCGGGCCGCGTCCTTGCGGATCATTGGTGTAGTGGTTGCTACCAAGCTTATCAAAATCCAGTTTCATGCGGCCAAGCTCACCCGCGTTGATGTCGCTCGGCATAACGAGTACCGGACCGCCTGCGCGCTGGGCAGCGGCACGAATGAGTTGTTCGCCTTCGCCATCATGGAACTGCGCCATGCGATCGAATGATTTTTCGATCAGGTCGCGTTGATCCGCCTTAAAGTCTTCTGAGATCTTCACGTGATCGCGCCAGTTGAACGGCTGCGCGGGCTCAGTAGGGGGATTAGACATCCCCTAAGTTTAAGAAAAACAGGTAAATAAACCCTTAAGCGTTGATGCCGCGAGGCAGGCGCAAGGTGACTTCGAGGCCGCTGGTCGACCCTTCGTTATCACGCTGATTTTCCAATGTAATATTGCCGCCATGGCTCATGGCGATATCGCGGGCGATGGAGAGGCCAAGGCCCACCCCGCCGGTCTTCACGTTGCGGCTGGCCTCAAGCCGGGTGAATGGCTTGAACACAGTCTCGAATTCTTCCTCGGGAATGCCCGGGCCTTTGTCGGTCACTTTGATGCGCACGAAGCCGATGGATTGCTCCAGCTCCACGGTGGCGGTCTTGCCGTAACGCAATGCATTGTCGATGAGGTTGGTGAGCGCGCGGCGCATGGCTTGGGGGCGCAGCATCATGGTCGAGGGCTCGCAAGCAGCTAGCTCGACGGGTCGACGCTGGCGACGATAGCTTTCCACCAGGTCGCGCACCAGCTGACCAATGTCGATGCGCTCCATCGGTTCGCCCGTATCACCGCGCGCGAAGTCGAGATACTCATCGATCATCGAACGCATTTCGTCGATCTCGACCTCAAGCGCATCGCGCGTCGC
>JBEIOT010000016.1:0-14658 GCA_040377415.1 Azospirillum sp.
GCTTCTACTTCTGCACGGGTTTCATCTTCGGGGCAATCGGTGTGAATCACATGGTGGGCTTTCGCGGCGCGCTGCTCATCCGTCAGCTGGCGTGAAATGAGGCGATCCCATTTCACGGCGTTCATCGCAGGGCGGGCGAAGGCGCGAGCTTTGCGTATGTCGAGTGGGGCTTGCACAGCGAGCACGACATCGCACAATTTCTCGGCACCGGTTTCAAACAGCAGCGGAATGTCGAGGACGACTGCTTGCTTGCGGGCGACTTTTGCTTCATCGATGGCACGCTCTTCGGCTTGGCGCACGCGCGGATGAATGATCTCTTCTAAAGTAACGATGTTGCTTGCATCCTGCGCTACGTATTTGGAAAGCTCTGCGCGGCTTATCATGCCGTTGATAACGGCGCCGGGGAATGCCGCGCCAATGGCGGCGATGGTTTCACTGTCGGTAAGCATGAGGTGATGCACGAGTGCATCGGCATCCAGATGCGGGAACTGGTCACGCGCGATCATGCGGGCCACGGTGGATTTACCGCTGGCCATGCCGCCGGTAACGCCGATGACCTTCACGCGTCGCCCCGTTCGCGCAGCACTTGAATGACGTGTTTGCGCAGCGCGTCGTCGACCACCGGCTCGACACCGTGCCAAAGTGCGAAGGCTTTTTGCGCCTGGTAAAGCAGCATGCCAAGCCCACCCACGACCAGATTCCCACGCGCCTTGGAGGCCTTGATGAGGCCGGTTTCCATGGGATTATAGACGATATCGTAGACCACGGCCTGTTCACCCAAATGCTGCAATGACATGTTGAGCGGCGGTTGTTTCTTCATGCCGAGACTGGTGGTGTTGACGACCAGCGTGGCATCGATCAGGCACGCGCCGGTGATGTCCCACGCGGTGGCTTCAACGCCAAATTCACTGGCGAGTTTCTGTGCGGTCTCGAACGTGCGGTTGGTAAGTAGAATCGTGCCAGCGCCAGCATCTTTCAGCGCGACGACGGCAGCGCGCGCTGCACCACCCGCACCGAGAATGACCACCCGCGAAAGGTCGGGCAAAGTGCCGCCGCAACTGCCGCGTAAATTCTCGATGAAGCCATACGCATCGGTATTGGTACCGGTGAGTTTCTCGCCATCGGCGGTGATGGTATTCACCGCGCCGATCTTGGTGGCGATGGCATCCATCGCGTCGAGATATTCCATGACCGCTTCTTTGTGCGGCACGGTAATGTTCAGGCCGCGCGCTTCTTTCTTGCGCATGTGCAGGATGGTCTGGCGCAGACGCGTGGTTGGCGTGGTGAACAATTTATAGGCACTGTCGATGTCGTGCTGTTTCATCCAGTACTCATGGATGGCGGGGCTCAGCGAATGTTCAGTAGGATAGCCGATCAGGCCGGTTAAAGTCGTCATTTTGGTTCACTCGGCTTGTTGCGTTTTTCGACCTGGCGGATGCGGTACTGGATCATCAGTGTCGCGGTCTCCTCCACCGAACGGCGCGACACGTCGATCACCGGCCAGCTTTGTTGGCGGAAGAGCTTTTTGGAATTCTCGATCTCTTGGCGCACATGCTCTTCGTTCACGTAATCGGTGTTCAAATCCTGATTCATGGCGATGAGGCGTGAAGAGCGAATTTCGATGAGGCGTTCCGAGCCGATCGTGAGGCCCACCACCAATGGTTGCTTCAACGAAACAATATTTTCCGGCAGGGGAACGTTGGGCACGTACGGCACGTTCGCTGCTTTAAAACCGCGATAGGCGAGGTAAACACAAGTGGGCGATTTGGAGGTGCGCGATGGGCCGATGATAACGATGTCGGAATCTTCCAGTTCCCACGTGGCTTGCCCATCATCATGTTCGAGCGCGAAATTGATGGCATCGATGCGGGCAAAATAATCTTCACTCAGTTCATATTGTTGACCGGGTGCGCCGGTGGCTTCTTGCCCTAAGTAATTGGAAAGCTCGCGAATGACGTGGCCAAGAATCGGAATGCACGGCAAGCCGCGTTTTGCCACGGCCTGGCGCAATTGTTCGCGCATCTCGGCATCGACCAACGTAAACATGACTACACCGGGATGGGCGTCGATCGCGGCGATGACTTTTTCTAATTGGCCTTTGGTGCGCACCAGCGACCAAACATGCTCTTCGGCCTGCGCGGTATCGAATTGCGCGAGGGCGGCACGGGCGACACTGGCGACGGTTTCGCCGGTCGAATCGGATACGAGATGCAGGTGGAAGGTCTTCATGCCTGTGTATTTCATGTGAATATTTTCCCTCTTATCCACCGACATCGTCAAAAACGCAAAGTTATTAGTTTCTGTTCGCGCAGCTCATGGGTGTGTCACTCACAGACGGACAACTCCAACCTCATCCATTACGCGAATGGGGACAGCGATTTAATCACCGCAATTAAACATGGAAATTATTGAGCGGCCTCAAGGCCGTGATTTTGCTATGCACGGGGGTATCCACGATTTAAGAAGCGCACCAAGCGTGGAGTGAAGCTGGGGACACATATGGGATACTTATGAATCCCCGATGCTCCTGCCCCCTACTATCTTCTACCTTAAGTCTTATAATAAATAGATAAGTAGTAAGATGTCCGAAGAACAACTTCTCGTACGCGTATTGAAAGGCGAATTGACCGAACGTGTTCCGTTCTGGTTCATGCGGCAGGCTGGTCGTTATTTACCGGAATACCGAGAACTGCGGGCGACGACGAAAGGTTTCCTCGATCTGTGCTTCACGCCCGAGAAAGCCGCAGAAGTGACGCTACAGCCGATTCGCCGCTTCGACATGGACGGTGCCATCCTTTTCTCCGACATCCTCGTCATTCCCTACGCGCTAGGCGCTGACGTGGCCTTTGCCGAAGGGGAAGGACCCATCGTCGAGCAAACCATCACGGCAGAACGCATTAGCCAGCTACGCGTGGAAGACACGCTGAAAAAATTAGCGCCGGTCATGGAAACGGTGAAGCGGGTGCGTGCCGAGCTGCCCAAAGAAAAAACGCTGATCGGCTTCTGTGGAAGCCCATGGACCGTTGCTTGCTACATGTTGCAAGGCAAACGCCCCGATAAAAAATTCGCGAACGCTGTCGCGTTCGCTACCCGTGAGCCGGATTTGATGCAGCGGCTTGTCGACACGCTGGTGGAATCGTCGATCACTTACCTGAAAGCCCAAGTCGAAGCCGGAGCCAATGCACTGCAGCTGTTCGATAGCTGGGCCGAATTACTCGACGGCGACGATTTTGATCGCTGGGTGATCGCCCCCACCGAAAAAATTCGCGCGGCGCTGCGCGCCGCTTATCCGAGCATCCCCGTCATCGGGTTCGCCAAGGGCGCCGGAAAAAATTTGGGCCGCTACGCGGCCCAGACCGGCGTCAATTGCATCGGCGTCGACCAGCATACTGACATGGGCTGGGCCATCGCTCAGCGGGCGGCGGGGCAAAGCGTGCAGGGTAATCTCGACCCGATGCTGGTCGCCACCGACGGCCCCGCTGTGCTGGCACAACTGGATAAACTGCTGGAAACCATTGCGGCCACGCCGTGCGTGGCCAACCTCGGCCACGGATTCATTCCGCAAACGCCGATTGAAAACGTGGCAGCGCTGTGCGACAGGTTAAAAAACTTCCGTCGAAAGATCTAGATGCGCGCCATATCTCCGCAGCGAAAAACAGCCGTGGTCCTGTTCAATCTGGGCGGCCCCGACGGCCCCGAAGCGGTGCGCCCGTTCCTGTATAACCTGTTCTTCGACCCCGCGATCATCGGCCTACCGCGCCCGTTCCGCTGGCTTATCGCGCAGCTGATCTCGCGCCGCCGCGCGCCGACCGCGCAAAAAATTTATGACGAGCTGGGTGGTAAATCACCCATTTTGGAAAACACCCAAGCGCAGGCGACCGCGCTTGAGGCCACGCTGCGCCAGCATGGCGATGTGCGCGTGTTCACCGCCATGCGCTACTGGCATCCGCGCGCGCATGATGTGGCCAAGGACGTAGCGGCCTATGCGCCCGATAGCATCATTCTGCTGCCGCTTTACCCGCAATTCTCGACAACGACGACCGGTTCATCGTTGAAGGAATGGGAAAAAGCCGCCGCGAGCGCAGGCCTGAAAACGACGCCGACGCATGGCGTCTGCTGTTACCCGATGCAGCAGGATTTCATTCGCGCGCATGCGCAACTGGTACGTACGTATTTTGACGAAGCCAGCCAATACGGCAGCCCGCGCATTCTGTTCTCGGCGCATGGATTGCCGGAAAAGATCATCAAAAAAGGCGACCCCTACCAGTGGCAGGTTGAGCAAACGACGCGCGATGTGCTGCGCGAACTGGGCGGCGAAAACCTCGACTATGTGAATTGCTACCAAAGTCGCGTTGGCCCGATGAAATGGATCGGCCCGAGCACGGAAGATGAAATTTTGCGCGCGGCGTACGAGAAGAAACCCATCGTGCTGGTGCCCATCGCGTTCGTGTCGGAACATTCGGAAACGCTGGTCGAGCTCGACATTGAATATGCCGAGTTAGCGCACGAAAATGGCCTCGATAAATATTACCGCGTGCCGACCTTGTCGGTGCATGCGCAGTTCATTGCGGGCCTGGCGGAACTGTGCCTAAAAATTGAAAATGGCTCGGCACGTTGTGCCTCGCATACCGGTGGGCGCATTTGCCCGCGCACCTTCAAACATTGTGGAGCGACCGCATGAACACCTACCTCATCATCAAGGCTCTACACATCATCGCCTTCACCAGCTGGATGGCGGGTATGTTCTACCTGCCGCGTTTGTTCGCGTATCACGCGGGCACCGCGCCTGGCTCGGAAAGCTCGGAACTGTTGAAGGTGATGGAGCGCCGTTTGCTCAAGGTCATCATCAACCCGGCGATGATCTTCACCTTTGGATTGGGCATTTGGCTCATCTCCATCGTTCATCCCATGAGCGGGCCCGGCAATGGCTGGTTCCACGCCAAGGCGCTGCTGCTGGTGTTCATGTTCGGCCTGCACGGCTATTTCAGCGCCACCCGCAAGGCCCTGGCCCGCGACGAACGCCCCCGCAGTGCTAAATTCTATAAGATTATCAACGAGTTAGTGACGGTTCTGTTCATCGTCATCGTGCTGCTGGCGGTGCTTAAGCCGTTCTAAAACAGCGCGTTTCCAAGGCGTTATCACGAATGTCGCTTGACGGCGGGTCGCCCATAACGTTATATGGCGGCATCCCACTCGGCAGTGCGCCCTACTATTCTCAACCCGCGCACCACAAAAAATCCCCCTGATTTTTCCGCCCGATTTCCCCCCTAGCTAGACGCACACGTCACGAGAACAAAAATGAAACTGCAAGAACTGAAGCGGATGAAACCGAATGAGCTGCTCGCGCTCGCTGAACAAGCGGGTATCGAAAATGCCAGCTCGCTCCTGAAACAGGAGATGGTATTCGCCCTTCTCAAAAAACGCGCCGAGGACGGCGAAGAAATTACCGGCGAAGGCACCATCGAAGTGCTGCAGGACGGCTTTGGCTTCCTACGCTACCCCGAAGCGAACTTCCTCGCGGGCCCCGATGATATTTACGTAACCCCCGCCATCGTGAAGAAGCTGGGTCTGCGCACCGGCGACACCGTGGATGGCGTCATCCGCGCGCCCAAAGGCGAAGAACGCTATTTCGCCATGACCGAAGTGAAGCTGGTGAATTTCGAGCCGCTCGAGAATCTGCGCCAACGCGTGAACTTCGACAACCTGACGCCGCTGTACCCCGAAGAACGCTTCAAGATGGAATGGTACGATCCGGATAAGAAAAAAGAAGATCTCAGTAAGCGCGTGATCGACCTGATCGTGCCGCAGGGCAAGGGCCAGCGTACGCTGATCGTTGCACCGCCGCGCACCGGTAAAACGGTGATGATGCAGAACATCGCGCATTCGATCGAACGCAACCACCCGGAATGTTTCCTCATCGTGCTGCTCGTTGACGAGCGCCCCGAGGAAGTGACCGACATGACCCGTTCGGTAAAAGGCGAAGTTGTATCCTCGACCTTCGATGAACCGGCGACCCGCCACGTAGCGCTGGCCGAAATGGTCATCGAAAAAGCCAAACGCCTGGTGGAACATAAGCGCGATGTCATCATCCTGCTCGACTCCATCACGCGACTGGCGCGTGCCTACAACACCGTCGTTCCCTCATCGGGCAAAGTACTGACCGGTGGTGTGGATGCGAATGCACTGCAACGCCCGAAACGCTTCTTCGGTGCGGCGCGTAACATCGAATTCGGCGGCAGCCTGACCATTATCAGCACCGCGCTGATCGAGACCGGCTCGCGCATGGATGAGGTGATCTTCGAGGAATTCAAAGGCACCGGCAACTCCGAGATCATTCTTGATCGCAAGCTGTCGGACAAACGCATCTACCCGGCGATGGACATCACCAAATCCGGCACGCGTAAGGAAGACCTGCTCTACGATAAGGGCGACCTGGCGAAAGTGTGGATGCTGCGTAAGATCCTCAACCCGATGGGTCCGATGGATGCGATGGAGTTCCTGCTCGACAAGATCAAGGATACCAAATCCAACGACGAGTTCTTCGCCCAGATGAACAAGTAAGCCTAGCGGCCGCCCAGCGGGGCG
The DNA here is from genome assembly GCA_040377415.1 of Azospirillum sp. GTDB lineage: Bacteria > Pseudomonadota > Alphaproteobacteria > Rickettsiales > UBA3002 > QFOX01. The sequence continues at coordinate 6,586 of JBEIOT010000016.1, forward strand.
GCTGGTCCGCCGCCCTCTTTTGAAGAGTTGCGGCGCTGCTCGGAAATATTTTTGACGTGGCTGGATTTTTCCTGCTCCGCCACTTCGACGGCGGCCGCCTCAAGCGATAGCCTCAGCTTGCCGAACTGGCGAGCACTGGGTAGCTTTGCCACATCCTGCGGCAATTGCTCGAACACATCCGCGACCGAATCTACCAAATGGGCGAACGAGGAATCGGTCGGTTTGCGGTCATTGGGATGAAGGTGATTGTGACGCAGCACTTCCGCATAAATGATCAATGAATTATCGAGGCGATGCCAGCTGACGCGTAGCTTCGAAATGGCCTCTTTGCCGGCGTCGCGGTCGGGTTCCTTCTGCAGGCGCGCTTCTTGCGCAATGGCCGCGTCCCGGAAGGCCGTATACCACGGACCGCCACTCACCGGATCGACCACCTGCATCATGCGCGTGCGCACTTCCAGCGCCGCGTCGTGTCCCAACAGACGTGGGAGCTGGCGGTGCACGGTAGCCTCTATCTTTTGCTGTGCCCATGCCCGCGCGTCATCGGGAGATAAGCCGGCGCTGCGCCCGTGACGAATGAGCTCGCCGACGCGCGTGATCTGGCGCGGCTGCGCGGTCGGCGCATCCGGATCATTCAGTTGTGCATGCGCCTGAACGAATACGAAAGGCAGGCTCTGCTCGAATTCATCATGGCTCGGCACATGATGGTGCTTGGCGATGCTGGGGTGCTGGTTGCGGAAATAATCGATGGTGAGGTTAAGTGTTTCCCATGCTTTGCTGATGTAAGCATGCTCCAACGCCATTTCGTTCGCCGGCAGGGCGTTGCGGCCCTCATGCGTGCGCACGACGCCGTTCACCACGGCCGTGAGCGCGTGCTCGTACTCCGCAAGGTGCTGCACGGCTTTGCCATCGAACTCCTGCACGGCGGCGGCGCAATCGCGCACGGCTGGATCCCACGGGTAGTGAGCGCCGGGTAGCGGCGTATGGCCGAGGTAGTAACGCACCACCATGCCGTGCCGCAGATGCTCGGGGTCCGTTTCCATGCCATCGACGCGTGGAAAGAAGCTCGCCTGAACATGTGGCCCATCGCGATTGGGAAGCAGCCGCCGGAAGTCGAAATCCCGTTTGTTGTTTTCGTCGTTCATGCCGATGAATCTACGCAACTTTTTTAGGCAGAAATGTGAAAGAAATGTGAAAAGAACCGGTCGCGCATGCAATCCTTGCCATCCCGGACCAATCGTGGTTAAAACCCAGCCAATTTCATGTCCCGCACATCGGAGTATTCCTCATGGCAACGCGTAAAAAAATTGGTCTCGTCGGCGCTGGTAACATCGGCGGCACGCTGGCTCACCTCGCAGCCCTCAAAGAACTGGGCGACGTGGTCCTGTTCGACGTGGTCGAAGGCCTGCCGCAAGGTAAAGCCCTTGATATTTCACAATCTTTGGCGGTCGAGAACGTGGACGCCAGCGTGAAGGGCACCAACTCCTACGAAGACCTCAAAGGCGCTGATGTGGTGATCGTCACCGCCGGCATCGCCCGCAAGCCCGGCATGAGCCGCGATGATCTGGTGAACACCAACACCGCGATCATCAGCACCGTGGCCGAGAACCTGAAGAAATTCTGCCCCGATGCGTTCGTCATCGTCATCACCAACCCGCTGGATGCGATGGTATGGGTGATGCAGCAGAAGACCGGCTTCAAGCCCGAGAAGGTCGTCGGCATGGCCGGCGTGCTCGATTCGGCGCGCTTCAGCTACTTCCTCGCCGAGGCCTTCAAGACCTCGCAAAAAGACATCACGACCTTTGTGCTCGGTGGTCATGGCGACACCATGGTGCCGGTCACCAAATATTCGACCGTTGCCGGCATTCCGCTGCCCGACCTCGTGAAAATGGGTTGGATCAAGCAGGACGCGCTCGACACCATGGTCCAGCGCACGCGTGACGGCGGTGCCGAGATCGTGGGCCTGCTCAAGACCGGTTCGGCGTTCTACGCGCCGGCTGCGTCGGCCATCAAAATGGCGCAAAGCTACCTGCGTGATGAAAAACAATTGCTGCCCGTGGCCGCGAACCTGACCGGTCAATACGGCCAGAAGGACATCTACGTGGGCGTGCCGTGCATCATCGGTGCCGGTGGTGTCGAGAAGATCATCGAGATCGACCTGCCCGCCGAAGCCAAGGCGCAATTCGAAAAATCCGTTGGTGCGGTCCGCGAACTGTGTGGCGGCATCGATCTTAACAAGAAGGCTGCGTAAAGAATTTTAACCGGCGACGAGGCCAGCAGGCCGAGTGAGCCATCAGCCCGCGAAGCGGCGCACCATTGGGAGCGCAGTAGCGCGAGCAGGGTGCAAACCCAATAACAAGGAGCGAAGCGAATGAATATCCATGAGTATCAGGCGAAATCGGTTCTCGCGAAATACGGCGTGCCCGTACCGCGCGGTGGCGTTGCTTACACCCCGGCAGAAGCCGAACAAGTTGCACAAAGCCTCGGCGGTGCATTGTGGGTGGTGAAAGCGCAAATTCATGCCGGTGGCCGTGGCAAAGGCGGCGGCGTGAAGCTGGCCAAGTCGCTCGACGAAGTGAAAAAATTGGCGAAAGACATGCTCGGCATGACGCTGGTGACGCACCAGACCGGCCCCGAGGGCAAAGAAGTCAAACGCGTCTACATCGAAGAAGGCTCCGACATTGCGGAAGAACTTTACCTGTCGGCCGTGCTTGATCGCGCCACTGACAGCGTGACTTTCATGGGCAGCAAAGAAGGTGGCGTCGACATCGAAGAAGTCGCACATAAATCGCCGGAAAAAATTATCACCGTGCATATCGATCCCGCGGCGGGCTTCCAGCAACACCACGCGCGTTCGCTCGCGTTCGGCATGCAGATCCCGGCCGAACAAATGGGTGCGTTCGCTAAAATGGTCGAGGGCGTGTACAACGCCTTCATCGGTACCGATGCGAGCCAGGTCGAGATCAACCCGCTGGTCATCACCAAGGGCAACAAGCTCATCGCGCTCGATGCGAAATTCAACTTCGACGATAACGCACTGTTCCGTCAGCCCGACATCGCCGAAATGCGTGACGAGAGCGAAGAAGATCCGCTCGAACTTCAGGCTGGTAAATTCGGCCTCAGCTACGTGAAGATGGACGGCAACATCGGTTGCATGGTGAACGGCGCAGGCCTTGCCATGGCGACGATGGACATCATCAAACTGTATGGCGGCGAACCCGCGAACTTCCTCGATGTGGGCGGCGGCGCCAACAAAGAGAAAGTGACCGAAGCGTTCAAGCTCATCCTGAGCGATCCGAACGTCGAAGGCATTCTGGTGAACATCTTCGGTGGCATCATGCGTTGTGACATCATCGCGGAAGGCATCATCGCCGCTGCGCGTGAAGTCAGCCTCAGCGTGCCGCTGGTTGTTCGTCTGGAAGGCACCAACGTCGAACTCGGCAAGAAAATGCTGAGCACCTCGGGCCTTGCCATCGTTAGCGCCGACAACCTTGCCGACGCAGCAGAAAAAATCACCGGCGCCGTGAAAAACACGAAAGCCGCGTAAGGAGTTACCATGTCGATTCTCATCAATAAAAATACCAAAGTTATCTGCCAAGGCTTCACCGGCCGTGAAGGCACCTACCACTCCGAACAAGCCATTGCTTACGGCACCAAAATGGTCGGCGGCGTGACCCCCGGCAAAGGCGGCACCAAGCATCTCGAGCTACCGGTGTTCAACACCGTGCACGAAGCACGCGCGGTCACCGGCGCCAACGCCTCGGTCATCTATGTTCCGCCGCGCTTTGCAGCGGATGCGATCTTAGAGGCCATCGACGCGCAGATCGAACTCGCCATCTGCATCACCGAAGGCATTCCGGTGCTGGACATGGTGAAAGTAAAGCGTGCGCTCAGCGGTAGCAAAACGCGCCTCGTGGGCCCCAACTGCCCCGGCGTCATCACCCCCGGCGAATGCAAGATCGGCATCATGCCCGGCCACATTCACAAAAAAGGCCGCATCGGCATCCTGTCGCGCAGCGGCACACTGACCTACGAAGCTGTTGGTCAAACGACGGCAGTTGGACTTGGCCAAAGCTCGTGCGTCGGCATCGGCGGTGACCCAGTGAATGGCACCGACTTCGTGGACGTGCTGGAACTGTTCCTGAAGGACGACGAGACCGACGCCATCATCATGATCGGCGAGATCGGTGGCGACGCTGAGGAACAAGCGGCTGAGTTCATCAAAAAATCGAAAACGAAGAAACCCATCGTTGGCTTCATCGCGGGCCGTACGGCTCCTCCGGGTCGCCGCATGGGCCACGCCGGTGCGATCGTTTCGGGCGGCAAAGGCGGCGCGGACGACAAGATCGAAGCCATGAAATCGGCGGGCATCCGTGTCACCGATAACCCCTCGTTCATGGGCAAGACCATGAAAGAAGTCCTGGGCAAATAAGCTCGCGATAAAATCGATATAAAGGCGGCGGGGGGATATGCATTCTCCCGCCGCTTTTTTATTTGCGCTCGCGCAAAGGCAGGATTACGGGTTTCTCCCTCAGGAGACACACGATGAAAAAAATTTACATCCCCTTGCTCGCCATCATCGCGCTCAGCGCTTGCGATAACGTGCCAAGCTCGGTGAGCAATCACCCCGGCAAACACGTGTTGAACATCGACGATCACCGCATCTACGTCATCAAGCAGGCCGGCAACCAATGGGTGGCCAGCGGCGGCGAGGAAGACCAGGATGGTTTCGTGCAATACCGCCAGAAGCGCGCGGTGGAAGTGCAGAGCAAATGCCTCGTGAACAAGGTGCTCTCGCCTAAAGGTGCACCGCTATTGCGCGTCTCCGTGCATAAGTGCCGCGCTTAACGATCCGCGAATTTTTTAGAAGTTATTACAGAAGACCGGAACGCACACCGCCGTCGCTAACGCGAGATTATAGCGAGAATCCAGTTTTGCGGCATCGGCTGCAGAGGTGGTGAGTGCGCTGCCATCCGCAGCAACGGCGCAAAGCACGCGGGCGCGCACGTTCATTTTTCCTGTGCCGGGCTTGCCATCATCCAGCTTGGTGTCGATGTTCCACGCTTCTTCTGGTTTTAGAATGGGCGTTGCGGGGGATTCGGTAGCGTGAAGACCACCGAACACAAGGCAGTTCTCGTAGGTGCCGTTAAAGAAAGATGCATTACCGGTGAGCGGGCCGCCCCAACGCTGAATGCCCCAGTAACCATTGGAGAGCTTGCTGCGCGGCGCATTATCCGCGGTGCTGTGGACCAAGCCTCCGGAACCGGCCAGGCCAGTATAGGTGCCCTCGATCAGGCCCGCCAACGCAAGATGCCGCCAGAACTGGGCGAATTCGCCGGATTGTGAAACAGCGCCAGCTGCAGCGAGCATTCCATCGCCGTTACCATCGCAAGTGCCCGGGCTGCTAGCGGCGCTGATGCCGCTGTTGCTGACGCAAAGGGAGTGAACGACCTGCAAGCCCCAGTATTTGGTCGCATCACGGAAATCGCCGGGGGCGACAAGATAGCGGTCGCGGAAGGCGGTCGCGGCGGAATCGTAGCGCTGCTGCTCGGTGCTGACGCTGCGTAGCTCCGACGCGCGGATGAGGGATTGACCGGCGAGGATGCCGCCCGTGAGCAGGCCGAGGATGACCAGTACGATGGCAACTTCGACGAGGGTAAAACCGTGACGCATACGCAATGACCTACTTCAAGAATGAGCGATGCTGAATATACCATAGTGGAAACAAATAAAAAGGCCCGCCTTGCGGCGGGCCTTCTCGTGAGAGTGGAGAACTAAAACTACTTGTTCTTGCAGGTATGGAAGTAGTTGTAGCCCCAGCCGCCGAAGATGCCGCCGAGAATGGGGGCGACCCAGAACAGCCAGAGTTGATCGAGCGCCCAACCCTGCATGAGCAGTGCCGGACCCGTCGAGCGCGCCGGGTTCACCGAAGTATTGGTGATCGGAATGCTGATCAGGTGGATAAGGCAGAGCGCCAGACCGATAGCCAGCGGTGCCATCGCGCCGAAGGAGCCCTTTTCGGTGGTGGCCATGATGATGAACACGAACATCGCGGTCAGGATGAACTCAGCCAGGAAGGCCGACTGCATGCTGTAGCCGCCCGGTGAATGCTCGCTGAAGCCGTTGGCAGCAAGACCCTTGCCGATGTCCCAGCCCGCAGCGCCACCGGCGATATGGGTGATGGCGTAGGCAGCAAGCGTGGCACCAATGACCTGAGCAATGATGTAGCCGATGGCGTCGCCACCATCGAAGCGCTTGCCGATCACCAGACCGATGGTCACCGCGGGGTTGAGGTGGCAGCCCGAGATGGGGCCAATGGCATAGGCCATGGTCATTAAGCTAAGGCCGAAGGCCAGCGAGATACCCAAGGTGCCGATCCCGGAACCCGCGAGCACGGCTGCGCCGCAACCACCAAGAACCAGCCAGAATGTGCCGATACCCTCGGCCATTAATTTCTTACACGCCATCGTAGAACTCCATCAGTTAAATGAACAAAGAGGCGAAACCGAATATAAATCCTTGCGCATGAACCACTTGCACGAATGCTGTGTTGCACCGCCGAATTGCCGGTATAATTCTGTGAATAGTGGCTAAAATGCTTTGTGCATGTGCGAAACAAATCGTTGCCGTGCAGAGGGTTAAAAACACTTGCCAAGCCTAGGGTTGCGGCCTAAAAACCGCTCGACTGTCGCGCGCATGAAGCGCGCGAGAACCCCCGCAGAGCACGACCTCATGAGCCGCGAAACTTTAGAAAATTCCTACCTTTACGGTGCTAACTCCGTCTTCATCGAAGAATTGTATGCCCGTTACCTCAGCAACCCGAATTCGGTCGATGCCAGCTGGCAAAAGTTTTTTGCATCGCTGGGCGATCCCGCGCCGAAAGGCCCAAGCTGGGATAAAAAACCCAGCCGCGTCATTGGCCAGAGCGACGGCGAGACCGGCCCTTCCCCGAAAAAAGATACCGGCGGTGCTGCCGGCGCAGCCAAAGGCCTTGAGCCCAAAGCGGTAGAAGCCGCCGCGCTTGATGCGCTGCGCGCACAAGCACTCATCCGCGCGTATCGCGTGCGTGGCCACTTGGCGGCCACGCTCGATCCGCTGGGCATCGAACAACCACAGATCCATGCCGACCTTGATCCCGCCAGCTACGGCTTCGGTGCAGGCGATATGGACCGTGAAATTTATCTCGGCGGCCAGTTCGGTCTTGAGCGTGCCAAACTCGGCGACATCATCACCACGCTGCGCGAGACCTACTCGGGCACGCTCGGTGTCGAGTTCATGCACATCCAGGAACCCGCGCAACGCGAATGGCTGCAAAGCCGCATCGAAGAAGCGCGCGGCAAAATGGCATTCACTGCCGACCAGAAAAAGAACATCCTGCGTTCGCTGCTTGAAGTCGAAGGCTTCGAGGAGTTCGTGCAGCTGAAATACACCGGCATGAAACGCTTCAGCATCCAGGGCGGCGACGCCATGGTGCCCGGCTTGCTCGCCGTGCTTGAGACCGCCAGCGCCGTGGGCGTGGAAGAGATCGTCATCGGCATGCCGCACCGCGGCCGCATGAACGTGCTCACCACCATCATGGGCAAACCGTATTCGGAACTGCTCAGCATCTTCAACGGCAACCTCGATTTCCCTGAGAGCGTGCACACCAGCGGCGACGTGAAATATCACCTCGGCGCATCGCACGATCGCCCGATGCCGGGTGGCAAAACCCTTCACCTGTCGCTGACCGCGAACCCCTCGCACCTTGAAGCGGTGAATCCGGTCGTCGTCGGCAAAGTGCGCGCGAAACAAGACCAGCGCCAGGACGAAGAAGACCGCACGAAGGTGATGGCATTGACGCTGCATGGCGACGCCGCCTTCGCGGGCCAAGGTGTGGTGACCGAAACGCTGAGCATGGCCGACCTGCGCGGCTACCGCACCGGCGGCACCGTGCATGTCATCGTGAACAACCAAATTGGTTTCACCACCGCCCCGAAATATTCGCGCTACACGCCGTACCCGACCGATTGCGCCAAAGGCATCCAGGCCCCCATCTTCCATGTGAATGGTGATGATCCCGAAGCCGTCGTGTTCGCC
>JBEIOT010000109.1:0-6820 GCA_040377415.1 Azospirillum sp.
CAGCGTTACCTCGACAACAAATACGACGCGATCAACGATGAGCTGGTCGCGTGGCTCGCCAACTACGGCGACCACCCGCAAGCGGCGCGCATCAAAGCGCTGGCACTGCGCAAAGGCACTAACAAGAACGACATCGCACATTTCCCCATCGTCGAGCAGGCACCGCTGAAAGGCAAAGGCTACGCCGAGCATCTGGGCCGCACCGGTATGCCGAGCACCTATTACCGTGGCCTCGCGCTGTGGAAGGAAAAGAACTTTAGCGCCGCACGCAGCAACTTTGCGACTGCCGCCGAGACCAAAAAGCTTAACAGCTGGCAAAAATCGGCCGCTTATTACTGGGCCTATCGCGCCAGCGAAAAACTTGGCCGCGATAAGGATGCTTACGCGTACCTTACCCATGCTGGCCAATTCCCCACCACCTTCTATGGCCAGCTCGCCAACCAACAACTCGGCCACCGCGATGGCTTGATCGCTGCCGCACCGTTCGTTCCCAACGAAATTCGCAACAGCGCACCGGTGATGCGCGCTCGCGCGCTTGCCAGCGTGAACCAGCGTGGCCTCGCCGAAGAAGAATTGCGCATGCTGGTGATGCGTCTGCCGAAAAGCTATCGCCCGTCGGTATTGTCGGTAGCCGGTGAAATTGGCCTGGCCAACCTGCAAGTGCGTTTGGCATCGCTCGATAATTTGAGCGCCGAAGAAAAACTCTACGGTAACTATCCTGTGCCGCCGTGGTTCGTAAGCGCCCAGACCAAAGTCGACCCCACCTTGCTAATGTCCATCGCTCGCCAAGAGTCGGTGTTCCAGCGCGACGCTAAATCGCACATGGGCGCGACGGGCATGATGCAAATGCTGCCCAGCACCGCACGCTATGTTGAAAAATCGATGAGCAAAGAATCCATCGCCCTCGCCAGCGTGGACACCAACCTGCCGTTGTCGCAGCAGCTCAACGATCCGTCGGTGAACCTGCATCTGGGCGCCGAATACATCGCGCACCTCAACAAGCAATCCATGGTGAAGGGCGATGCCATTCGCCTGGTCGCTGCCTACAACGCTGGACCGGGTTCAGTGCAGGGCTGGCAAGCTGCCTCGCGCAATATCGAAGATCCACTGCTTTATATCGAATCCATCCCCTACGCCGAGACCCGCAACTATGTGATGCAGGTGATGGCGCACCAGTGGGTGTACCAAACGCTCGCCGGCCAAACGCCGTACGGCCTGATCGCGCTAACGCGCGGCCAATGGCCGATGAACCGCGTTTAATCTTTTCCCTGCTTCCTTGATTGCACTGCCGCGCTCGTCTATGCGTGGTGCATGCCGCATTACGAACTGGAACTTGCTCATGCTACGCCGCACCTCGTTTGCGGCATCGATGAAGCTGGGCGTGGCCCGTGGGCAGGACCGGTAGTCGCGGCCAGTGCCATGTTCGCGAGCGAACGCGATATTCCCGCCCGTATCAACGATAGCAAAAAGCTTTCGCACAAAGCGCGTGAAGCATTGTTCGAGCAGATTTGCGCGACTGCCAGCTTCGGCATCGGCATCGCCAGCGTAGAGGAGATCGACACGCTGAACATCTGGGGCGCGACAGCGCTCGCCATGAAACGTGCACTGGAAGCATTACCGCTAAAACCTGCCTTCGCGTTGATCGATGGCAATCGCGTACCGAAAGATTTTCCGTGTGATGCACGTGCCATCGTCAAAGGCGACGGCACCTCGCTCTCCATCGCCGCTGCCAGCATCATCGCAAAAGTCACGCGCGACCGCATGATGGGCGAGCTCCACGAGCAATTCCCGCATTATGGCTTCGCAAGCCACATGGGATACGGCACTGCCGCGCACAGCACGGCGCTGCGCAAGCATGGCATCTGCCACGCACACCGCAAAAGCTTCGCGCCCATCCGCGCGCTGGTCGAGGCCGCATGAGCCGTCGCCGTGGCAGCCTGTTCCCCCGCGCCCTTGGCGATGTGGTGAAGAAAGCGACCCAGCCGCTGATGGATAAACAGGGCAAGCTTTACGGTGCATTGCTGCGCGACTGGGCCACCATCGTGGGGCCAGAACGCGCCAAGACCACTCGCCCGCAATGCCTGAAATGGCCTAACCAGAATGCTGAAGGTGCCATACTGCATTTGGATGTTGCGGCAGCCATCGCGCCCGAGCTGGCTTACGAGACCGAGCAGCTCCTAGAAAAATGCGCGCGCTATTTTGGCTACCGTGCGATTAACCGTATCGTTATCCATCCAAGTCATACACTGGGCGGTCAGCAGGCCGCCCCTGCCAAGAGCCCGCGCGAGCGGCACGAAGCCTTTGCGCAGCATGCACAAGCGGGCGAAGCCACTAAAAATAATCATATCGGCTCTCCCGCCGATATGATGGATATTTTACAACGCATGCGCCAACGCATCGCGGGGGATGACAAGCGCGAATAAGCGCGCTAGACCATCTCACCTCACAAGAAAAAACCTCACGCAAAAGGGCAATCCATGGCTACTCCGCAGAAAAAATCGAACGCTGGCAAAGTTACGCTTATCCTCATTCTTTTATTCGCCGTTGGCCTGGCTAGCTTCGGGTACTTGAGCCAGAGCTCGGAATTGCGCAATAGCTCGGAAGCAGCAGAAGTCGACGCGCACGATCATGCGCAAGCTGTTAAAGCGGACCCAAGCGACCCCATTTTCATCGCCAAGACGGGTGACATCGTGATCGGTAGCAATACCGCACCTGTCACCATCGTCGAATACAGCTCGCTGTCGTGCCCGCACTGCGCTCATTTCCACACCACCATTCTTCCCGGCGTGAAAGCCAAGCTGCTGGATACTGGCCGCGCCAAACTGGTGTTCCGCCATTTCGCCCTCAATGAATCGGCCCTGCGCGGTGCGCAACTGGTCGAATGTGCGCCGGCTGATAAACGCGAAGCCTTCCTGCGTACCTTGTTCGAGAACCAGCAAACCTGGGCTTTCAGCAAGTCGTATCAGGACGATCTGAAACGCCTGGCGGCCACCGGCGGTATCGATGCAGCACAGTTCGATAGCTGCATGGCCGACAAAGAAGGCGAGAACGCCATTCTGGCCACCCGCCAGGAAGCTGGCACCAAGATCGGCGTCAATGCCACCCCGAGCTTCTACGTGAATGGCGTCGAGCTCACCGATTGGCAGAATGTCGAGCAGTTCGCCAAAGCCATTGATGAAGCGGGCAAAGCATCTGCGGCCAAGGCGAAGTAGCCCTCACGAGGCCTACTGTCCACAGTCCCGAAAAATCGCCCTTTTTACCCCCGTTTATTGCTTGACGGGCGGGGGTCCCATCCATAGATTGCGCGCGCCATGAGCAAGGACCAAGAATCCACCCCGCCGTCGGTCGACTCGGTGCTCCAGAAAATGGAAGCGCTGAAGGCGACGGTGAAGGATGAATCCAAGACTCATGCACCCACGGGTGACGCGGCAAAACTCGCCGTCGATTTCGCTTCTGCTACTGCGGTCGGGTGCATGCTTGGATACGGTCTCGACTGGTGGTTGGGTCTTAGCCCCTGGGGTCTCATCGGCGGATTGTTCGTCGGTGTCGGTGCCGGAGCCAAGCTCATGTTCAATCAAATGAAGGACTAGCCTCGTGGCCTTTACCGTCGATCCGCTGCACCAGTTCCAGATCACCCCGGTCTATCCGTTGCCGGAGTTCATGGGCGTCGATATGTCCATCACCAACAGCGCCATGTGGATGTTGATCTCGGTGGGCGTGTGCTTCATGTTCTTCGCCCTCGCCATGCGCAAAAAGGCCGTTGTACCGGGCCGCATGCAGTCGCTGGCTGAAATGATCTACCAATTCGCCGACGGCATTTTGGACGAGAACGCCGGCCACAACGCTAAAAAATTCTTCCCGTTCATCCTCACCTTGTTCCTGTTCATCCTGTTCATGAACCTGTGCGGCATGCTCCCCTATTCGTTCACGCCCACCAGCCACATCATCGTGACCTTCGGCATGGCACTGTTCGTGTTCGCCGCCATCACCCTCATCGCGATCATCAAGCAAGGCCCTGTCGGCTTCGTGAAGCACTTCTTCCCCGAAGGTGTGCCGCTGCTCATCCTGCCGCTGGTCGCACTCATCGAGATCGTTTCTTATTTTGCCCGTCCCTTCAGCCTCGCCATCCGACTTGCCGCCAACATGGGCGCGGGCCACACGCTGATGAAAGTGATCGCGGCGTTCGTGCTGCCGCTGGGCGTTTTTGGTATTGCGCCGATGGCCTTCCTCGTGTTTATGACCGGCTTTGAAATCTTCGTTGCGATCCTGCAGGCTTATGTATTCACCATGCTGGCCTGCATCTATCTCGGCGAAGCCCTGGCAGATCATCACTAATAACCACTCACCTCACACATCAATAAAACTGGAGTATTAAAATGGAACCCGTAGTAGCAGCCGCTGATCCCGTAGCAATCAAGTACATCGGCATGGGCCTCGTGGCTCTCGGTATGGCCGGCGCCGCCATCGGCGTAGGCATCATTTTCGGTAACGCCGCATCGGGCGTTGCACGCAACCCCGGCGCTCAAGGCCAGATCCAGAAAATGGCGATCCTCGGCACCGTATTCGCCGAGTTCATGGGCCTGCTGAGCTTCGTACTCGGCATCATGATCATGATCAAACTGTAGTCGGTTAATGAAACTGAAAAACTACAGCCTGATTGTAGCAGTCATCTTCGCGGCGAGCCCAGCGCTCGCCGCGCAAGGTCTGCCGCAAATGGACCAGTCCACCTACGCCAGCCAGCTGGTGTGGATGGCGATCAGCTTCGCCTTGTTGTACTTCGTCGTTGCCACGTTCATCTCGCCGCGCGTCGGTGGGGTATTGCGTGAACGCGAAAGTGCCATCAATGACGCCATCGCCAAAGCCGAGGAACTGAAAGCCAAAGCCACCGGCACCAAAGGCGACTTTGAAGCCGCGGGTGCTGAAGCACGCACCAAGGCCGCCGCCAGCATTTCCAAAGCAGTGGCTGACGCTGCCAAGGAATCGGCCGATGCCATGGCCAAGCTGAATGCCGAGCTCGACGCGAAAGCCCAGACCTCGCGCGAGCGCATTGCCAAAGCCGTGGCGAAAGCCAATGTCGAAGTGGATGATGCCGCGCAAGCTCTCGCCGATACGATGGCGCAGAAGCTGCTGAGCAATAAACCCGCTGTCGCAAAAACTACCAAGAAAGCATCGTAAGATGGCCACGACCACCGAGCATACCGAACACGCACCCACCGCCGGTCACGGCGCGGGTAAAGTTTATGAGGATCCCGCGTTCTTCGTGGCGCTCGGTTTCGTTATCTTCGTCGCCCTCGCGGCGAAATACATCTGGCCATTGATCGGCCGCAGCCTGGATGACCGCAGCAACAAGATTCGCGAGCAACTGGAACAAGCTGCCCGCCTGCGTGCCGAGGCCGAGACCCTACTGAAGCAATACGAGAAACAGCAAAAGCAAATGCTGAAAGAAGCCGGCGAGATCGTCGAGAACGCCAAGAAAGATGCTAAAGCCATCCGCGATAATGCAGCGAAAGACCTCAAAGCATCGCTCGAGCGCCGCGCCGCTCAAGCCGAAGAGAACATCGCCCGCGCCGAACAACAGGCCGTGACCGATATGCGCACCCACCTGATCGAAGTAGCAACGGAAGCCACTCGCGGCGTGAGTGCAAAGCAACTCGAAGGCCAGAAAGAAGACCCGGCCATCACTCGTGCCCTCACTGCGATTGAACGCCAGATCGCCTAAGGCTAATGTGTGGGCCTATGAGGCTCCGCCGGATCATTCCCGTCCACTCCATCTTCTTCAGCGTGCAAGCGCATGCTGGCGCGTGGACGCAACCCAAGGGTGAAGGCCTGTTCATCGCACAGGCGACGTATTTCAGCTCCGACCATTATTTCGATTTCGACGGCTACCGCGTGAAGCAACCCACCTTCCGCAAGGCCGAGCTGCAGCCTTATGCCGAATACGGCCTGCGCGACTGGCTGACCATCGGCGGTAGCGCCTACATGCAATACGTCAAACAGGCTGGCGATGGCAACCAGGGCCTCGGCGATCCCGAACTGTTCGCACGCATCCGCCTTCACACGTGGGAGAACGGCGACGTGCTGTCCATCCAGCCGCTGGTCAAACTGCCAAGCTATTACACCCATGACCGCCAACCGCGTGGCGGCAGCCGTAGTACCGACGGCGAACTTTCAGTGCTCTATGGAACCAACTGGGAGTATTTCGGCATCACCGGCTACACCGACACACGCGCGGGCTACCGCATGCGCAGCCGTGGATTAAATGCGCAGTACCGCATCGATCAGGCCATCGGCATCAATATCACCGATCATTTCCTGCTCATTCCCGCTGTGCGCAGCATCATCACCACCGAGTATGACGACACCGCCGCCTTCAGCGAAGATGGCGAACAGGACTACGACCTCGCCAAAGCCGAGATCACCGCGCTCTACAAGTTCGATGAGAAACGTTGGGTGCATGCCACATATTTTGACCACATCGCAGGGGCCTTCACCGGCGATGGGCGCGGCATTACCATCGGCTATGCGGAGCAGTTCTGATGACGCAGCGTCTAGGTGATATCCTCGTTTCCCAAGGCGCAATCGACCGCGGCGCGCTCGAGCAATCGCTTGGCAGTCAACGCGGCAAGCTCGGCGAATTCCTGCGCACGCACAACCTCATTACTCCTCGCCAACTCGCGCGCGCCCTCGCCGTGCATCACGGGCTCGATTATGTCGAAGTCATCACCCAACGCCCCGACCGTAGCTTGTTCAAGCGCTTCGACCTGCCGCATTACCTGCGCTACCGCTACGTGCCCATGAAACTCGACGGCGATGTCATCAC
>JBEIOT010000071.1:0-8938 GCA_040377415.1 Azospirillum sp.
ATGGGCTTGATTGCTATCGCAGCATTTTAGAGCAGGTAAAATCCCATATGAAGCTTGGGGCATTGCTGCTTTTTGAAGTGGGAGCAGGACAAGCGCAGGATGTGGCCAGCCACGCCGTAGCACAAGGTTTCACCCTCATTGAAATCGCCAAAGATCTAAGCGGCATCGACCGGGTGGTCGTGCTTAAGAAAAACCAGGAGTAGTACGCCATGAACAATATGCGCAAACGCAGTAACAACAATAACCAGCGCCGCCATGGTGGTGGTGGTGGTCACAGCGGCGGCCAGCGCCGCTACAACAATAACTCGAGCGGTGGCGGCAGCAATCGCGGCGGTAGCAACGATGGCCAGAACCTGGCGCGCCAGAAGCATCATGCGACGCAGATGCGCGAGAAGCACATGAACCACGCGCGTGACGCGCAGAACAATGGCGACCGCGTGGATGTTGAATATTACCTGCAGCATGTCGACCACTATAACCGCGTGCTGAACGACATTGCGGTGATCGAGAATGAACGCCACGAGAAAATGCGTGAGCAGCAGCAGGCCAACCAACCGCAAGGTGGTGAAGGCCAGCAGCAGGGCGGCGACCAGAATAACCAAGGTGGCGGTAACGACCAGAACCAAGGTGGAAACGACGACCAGAACAATGGTGGTGGCAACATGGAAGAGCCGATCACTCCCGGCAACCAGCCACGCATGACCCGTGGCCCGCGCCATAACAACCCGCCGCGCCAAGATCAGAATGATCCCAACGGTGCCAAGGCTGCCAACGCGAATCACGAAGAGATCCCGCTGCCCGGCGGCGTTCTTGGCGCGGTCTAAATTTCGTTACTGTTTCGTGGAAACGCCCACCAGCTCCGCGCTGATGGTGCCAAAGCTAATGGCGATGTCGGCTTTCACCGGCAGGAAGCGTTCATCCGCACTGAAATAGACGTGGATGACCGGGTCGCCTTCTTTGAATTTCTTGAGCTCTTTGGCTTTGTAACCCGCGATCGGCTTGCGCGTCAGCTCGGTGTTCACCACGTCCACGCGTTTATCCATGATCTCAAAGCTAGTGCGGCTATGCGCCGTAAAGGTCAGGTCGGCAAGGCGCGCGCCGTCATAGGTGCGCAGCGTCACCGCACGTTGGTTAGCGGCGATGTAGTCGCGCAGGCGATAGCGTGCCACTAGCAATGCGGTGAGGGGATTGAGTGCTTCGCTGACGTCCTCGAGTGGTACAGGTGGACGGTTGGCTGGATCATCCGGCGGCTTGCGTTCGCTTTTAATGACCTCACCCTTCATACCATAACGAATGGTGGTGAGCTTGGTGCTGTCGTCGTCGGTGCTGCGCGAGCTGTAATCTTTTTGGATGAACTTACCTTCATCCTTGCGGCCTGTTGCCGAGAGCAGGCTTTTCGTGGAATCGAACAAACGCATAAGGCCGCGCGTCTTGGTATCGACGCTGGCGCTGTATCGGTATTCGTCTTCGCTGGCCACGATGCGGACGCGGCCAATCGGCAGTCCGTTGAAAGTGACATCGTATTTCAGGGTGTAATTCATGGGCTTGAGGGTGGGTACCTCGGCTGAAGCAGGAGTGGCCACCGCCAGTGCGGCAACAAAAACAACGGCCTTGTATCGGCTTACCAAACGTCCCATATTTTGATACTATAGCAAAAAGCATATCCGAGCGAAACCATGGAATTAGAACAGTTTACCGAGAAATCACGCAAAGCCCTGCAAGCCGCGCAGGCGCTGGCGTTGCGCGAGAATCACCAGCGTTTTTCGCCGGAACATATTCTTAGTGCCTTATTGAGTGAAGACGATAGCGTACCCAAACTAGTGTCGGCCACCGGCGCATCGGTTGCAGCGGTGCAGCAGCTGACGGCCAATGCATTGAAAAAGATACCGAAAGTCGATGGCATGGGGGCAGGGCAGCTGTTCCTAGCGCCGGAAACTGCCCGGGTGCTGGAGAGCGCCAAAGAGCTCGGCAAAAAGGCGGGCGACCAGTTCGTGACCACCGACCGTCTGTTGCAGGCGCTGAGCATGAACAAGGAAACACCGACCGGCAAATTGCTGAGCGAATCGGGCGTGACCCCGCAGGCATTGGAGAAAGTCATCGGCGAAGTGCGCAAAGGTCGTGCGGCGACGAGCGCCAATGCCGAAGATCAGTTCGAAGCGCTGAAGAAATACGCCAAGGACATCACGGAGCTCGCGGCGAATGGTAAGCTTGATCCCGTCATTGGGCGCGATGAAGAAATACGCCGCACCATTCAGGTGCTGGCACGCCGCACCAAGAACAACCCGGTGCTTATCGGTGAACCGGGTGTGGGTAAAACAGCCATCGTCGAAGGCCTTGCGCTGCGCATCATCCATGGCGATGTGCCGGAAGCGCTGAAGGGTAAGAAACTGCTGTCACTCGATCTGGGGGCGCTGGTCGCCGGGGCGAAATTCCGTGGCGAATTTGAAGAACGCCTGAAAGCCGTATTGAATGAGATCGATGCGGCAGCGGGCGAGGTCGTGCTGTTCGTCGATGAGTTGCACACCATCGTGGGTGCCGGTGCGGCAGAAGGTTCGATGGATGCCAGTAACCTGCTGAAGCCTGCCCTTGCGCGCGGCGCGTTGCATTGCGTGGGCGCTACCACGCTGAATGAATACCGCAAATACATCGAGAAAGATGCCGCCTTGGCGCGTCGTTTCCAGGCCGTGTTCGTGAGCGAGCCGACGGTGGAAGATACGGTGAGCATCCTGCGCGGCCTGAAAGAGAAATACGAACTGCACCACGGCATCACTATTTCGGATAGTGCGCTTGTCGCGGCGGCAACGCTTAGCAATCGCTACATCACCGATCGCTTCCTGCCGGATAAGGCGATCGATCTGGTCGATGAAGCAGGTTCGCGCCTGCGCATGCAGGTCGATAGCAAACCTGAGGCGCTGGATGAGGTGGACCGCAAGCTGATCCAGCTGCGCATCGAGCGTGAAGCGCTGAAGAAAGAGACCGACAGTGCCTCGCGTACGCGCTTGCAGAAATTGGAAGACGAGATCTCTGAGTTCGAGGCTGAATCGGCGCAGCAAACGGCGGCGTGGCAGGGCGAAAAATCGCGCCTGAATGATGCGCGCGGGGTGAAAGAGAAGCTCGAAGCTGCCCGCAACGAACTCGATGCTGCGCAGCGCAAAGGCGACTGGAGCCGCGCTGGCGAGCTGACTTATGGCGTGATCCCCGACCTTGAGAAGAAGCTCGTCGAATCGGAAAAAGCAGCCACTAGCGGCCCGGTGCGCGAGACGGTGCGCGAGCAGGACATCGCCTCCATCGTGAGCCGCTGGACCGGCGTGCCGGTAGAGAAAATGCTTGAGGGCGAACGCGAGAAGCTGGTCGCGATGGAAGACAAGATCGGCGAGCGGGTGATCGGGCAGGAAGAGGCGGTGAAGGCTGTTTCTGCTGCTGTGCGCCGCGCGCGCGCGGGTCTGAAAGACCCTAACCGTCCCATTGGTTCATTCCTATTCTTGGGCCCCACGGGTGTCGGCAAGACCGAGCTTACCAAAGCGCTGGCGGCGTTCATGTTCGATAATGATTCGGCCATCATACGCATGGATATGAGCGAATACATGGAGAAGCATTCGGTCGCGCGCCTCATCGGTGCGCCCCCGGGTTATGTGGGATACGATCAGGGTGGGGCGCTGACCGAAGCAGTGCGCCGTCGCCCGTATCAGGTCATCCTGTTCGACGAGGTCGAGAAGGCCCACCCCGATGTATTCAACGTGCTTTTACAGGTGCTCGATGAAGGCCGCCTTACCGATGGTCAGGGCCGCACGGTCGATTTCCGTAACACCATCATCGTCCTCACCAGCAATCTCGGTGCGGCGCATCTGGTCGAACTGCCCGATGGCAAGGATGTCGAGACCGTGCGCGACAAGGTGATGGATGCGGTGCGTGCTGCGTTCCGGCCTGAATTCCTCAACCGGTTGGATGAGATCATCCTGTTCCACCGCCTCGGCCGTGCGCAGATGGGCGCGATCGTGAATATCCAGATCAAGCAGCTCGAGAAATTGCTGCGCGATAAAGAAATTACGCTCTCGCTGGACGAAGGCGCGCGCGAGTGGCTGGCCGATAAGGGCTACGATCCGGTATACGGCGCACGCCCGCTCAAACGTGTGATCCAGAAGAACGTGCAGGATCGTTTGGCGAACATGATTCTCGACGGTTCCATCAGCGATGGTGCGCATGTGGTGATCTCAGGAACAGATCTGGGGCTGTATATCGGCACCGGCACCGGCGACGACGTGGTGGTCGACACCCCCAAACCAGCCACGAAAGGCGTGCGTAGCAAGAAAACGCACTAGTTGGTTAGTAACCGGCCTTCACGATCAGTGCGCATTCGTTGCTTGCCGTCGTCAGCGCATAGTTGGATGTGCTTGCGACGTTGGTAGTAGTGCAGTTGGGCGACTGGTTCGCGGCGTTGCCTTGCTTGTAGCTGGTGACGTTGCCGAAGCCGGGCCGTCCATCGTCCATCTTGGTATCGATATTCCAAGCTTCTTCGGGCTTGATGGCCGCGCCCCGTGGTGAGGCGCTGGCGACGAATCCACCATAGAGAATAATGTTCTGGTAATTGCCATCGAAGATGGTGGGGTCGCTAGTAGCGGTGCCTCCCCATTGCATGCCATAAGCGGCGTTACCTGCCCCTACTTTTGCTTTTGGCGCGTTATAGCCCGCCAATGTGCCGGGCGTACTTACGTTGTCGATCCCGGCATAGGTGCCCTCGATGAGACCCGCATTCGCCAAGTGCTGCCAGATGCGATAGCATTCGGGCGTGCCGCAATCGATCTGGCCATTGCTGTTACCATTGCAGGTCTGCGTGCCGGTACCCGATGTCGGGCTGCAGGTCGTGGTATAGTTATCGGTAGCATTGCCGCCCGCAGCGCCCCAAAAATCGACCGCTTTGGAAAAATCGCCGGGCAGGGCGAAGTATTTGTCACGGAATGTCATGGCAGCAGTTTGGTACTTGGAGATGTCGCGGGGAATAGTGCGCAACTCGGCAGCGCGTATGAGCGACTGGCCCGCCAAAATACCGCCGGTGAGCAGGCCGAGGATGACCAGTACGATGGAAAGTTCGACGAGAGAGAAGCCGCGATTCATAAGCATATTTTAGCGCAATAGCAGATACGTAGCAAGTGGATGCATTGACTACTGATGAAGTGTTCTGATGAATTCGGTGGCGTCGCGGTAAGCAGGAGTGCTCATTAAATTTGTATGCCCTGCCTGCGGGTAGCGATGGAATTGTTTTGGCTCGTTGGCGCGTGCGTAAAGTTGCTCGCTGAACAGGATGGGAATGATCGTGTCGTCATCGCCATGCATGATGAAAATGGGGGCTTTTACGCCGCCGATCACTTCGCGTGAGAGGTATTGGTTCCGCATCAGCCAGTTAACTGGAATGATGGGGTACCGGTTCTGTGCGACATCGACCGCTGCGCTAAAAGGCGCTTCTAGTACTAGCGCCGCAATGGGTCGTTGTGCGGCAAGTTGCACCGCAATGCCGCTACCAAGTGAGTAGCCCCACAACACAATAGGCCGGCCAGGATAGCGTTTTTGGGCATCGTCATAAAAAGCGAGGGCATCGGCAACGAGGGCCTGCTCGCTGGGTTTGCCGGGCGCACCGGGATAGCCGCGATATTCCATCGCGGCCACGCTGAAGCCTGCCTCGGCCAGATAGGCTAGGGGCTCGTTGAATGCATAAAGGCCGCCGCCGTTACCGTGGAAATAAAGGATCACGGGGCCCTGTGGCTTCGTATGTTCCCATAACGGAATTAGTGCGCCATCGGCGGCGGTGAATGTAGCTTGCTTGAACTCCGGTAGGCCTGCCTGCGCAGGGTCGGTCGGGCCATCGAAAGGTACGTAAACCAAACGGCTCTCGAACATCACCAACATCAGGCAAATCAATGCGTAGGCAATAGCGAGACGCAAGAGGACATTGCGTATCCGCTGGCGGCGGGTTTTCTTCATTTGTTAGTGTGCAGCGCTAGCGAGCTGCTGCTTGGGTTTCGCATCATAGGCGGCCATTTGCTTGAACATCTCGGCCTTTTTGGCGTCGAAGTTCGCTTTCTGGCGACCAACAAAGGCCCGAGGCGAGGTTGAACTGCTTGGCTGCCGGGTTCACCTGACGACCGTTCGCGCGCACTTCATAATGCAAATGCGGACCGGTGGAGCGGCCAGTGGTGCCGACATAACCGATGATCTGGCCTTGTTTCACGCGGCCACCTTGCTTGATGTTACCAAAGCGGCTCATGTGACCATAAGCAGTAGCGTAGGTGCCGTTATGCTGGATCATCACGAAGTTACCATAGCCACCCTGCCAGCCGCGCACTTTCACGATGCCGTCGCCCGCCGCCATGATGGGCGTGCCGGTAGCGGCGCCAAAGTCCGTGCCCTGGTGCATTTTGCTATAGCCAAGGATTGGATGGCGGCGCATGCCGAAGCCGCTGGTGATGCGTGCCGCGTTGATCGGCGTGCGCAGCAGCGACTTCTTCACGGTGTTGCCTTTGGAATCGTACCAGGTGCCGTCATACTTGAAGATCTCATGCTTTTTGCCAAGCAGGGTGAGGCTGGCGTAGCGCACGTTATCGTAGCCGCCGACCTGGCCTTCTTTGCTCAGTTTCTTGTCGAGCAAGACGCTGATCTTATCGCCGGGATGAATTTCGCGCTGGAAATCGACGTCATAGCTGAAGGCTTGCACGATCTCGGCGAATGCGCCGCCATTGATGCCTGCATCGGCCGCGGCTTGGCTTAAGCTGCTGCGCACCGTGCCTGAGGCGTGGGTCGGTGTGTTGGTCAGCACTTCTTTGATGGCGGCAACGGCGAATTTACCTTCGCCTTCGCGCTCAAGCTCCACGGTCGACAGGTTCGGAAGCTTAATGGCCAGTTCTTTGACGGCTGCCGCGTCGCCCAGTGATTCGTGACGCGCCAGCGTTAGCGAGATCTTCTGGCCGATGCGCAAGCTACGCGGGTTAAATTCGGGTTTCAGCGCGGCCACGACGTTATGTGCCTCGGCGCTGGGTACTTTTTGGTCGATGAGCATGCCGACCAGTGTGTCGCCATTAGCGACTTCAAGGGTTAGCTCCATGGGGTAGGTGGCGACAGGTGTTGCGACAGGAATGACCGGCGCAGCAATGGCAAGCTCTTGTTTCGTTTCGTGTTTTTCGCTAAGCGGCGTTTTGGTGGCGATGATTTCGGCCAGTTTGGGCGTTGCGATCTCGGCTAGCACGATATCGCCGCTCTTGCGGGCCACTACCTGCTCGTATTCCGGCATGATCACGGTGGTGACCAACAGATTCATGAAGAAGCTGACCGCAACACCAAAGACAGAGCCAACAATGAACCAGGAAAGACGGACCCGATTGACGCGTTTGGCACTGGCGGCGCGGGGCGTACCGCTTACCGCGCGTGCGGGAATAGGGGAAATGACGATCGGTTTCACGCGTTTTGGCGCGCGGATCTTGGCGGGTCGGGCCATGAATGCATCCTCAAGGGGTCAGTAGCGGTCTTTTTTGTCGTAACTACATCTAGACGTGCAGCGTTGTGGCGAATCTACGAAATTTCCTTGGATAGGCAACGAGTTTTTACGGGTTATTGATACGAATCCTGAACGCTTGTATTCTATATGTGGTGTGCTAGTCACAGGTCGCGTTTTGGCAATATCATGCTGCGATGCACACCATAGCCCAAAACAGGCCTGTGGACAAGCCCTCTAAGCCCAGCATTAGAGCCATTCGCGCAAGGGTATAAAAAACTTGCAAATTGGTGCTTGACGGACGGGCTTAAATCTTTATAACACCGGCTCCCAACGCGGGCTAAACCGCGCAAAAATGTTTAAAAAAGCAAGCATTTCGGCGTGTTTCCCGAGTTTTGATATAACCGCTATCGCGGCATCGGTGCAGTGACCGGTACAACCGCGGATAAGGAAGAGGATACCTCATGCCAACAATCAATCAGTTGGTTCGCAAAGGCCGTACGCCGCAAACTGCGCGCGATAAGGTCCCTGCGATGGAAGCATGCCCGCAGAAACGCGGCGTTTGCACCCGCGTCTACACCACCACCCCGAAAAAACCGAACTCAGCACTTCGTAAAGTGGCGAAAATTCGCCTGACGAACGGCTTTGAGGTCATCGGCTACATTCCTGGCGAAGGCCACAACCTGCAAGAGCACAGCGTCGTGATGATCCGCGGCGGCCGTGTAAAAGATTTGCCAGGTGTTCGTTACCACATCATCCGCGGCACCCTTGATACCCAAGGCCTGCCGAAGCGTCGTAAGCGTCGTTCGCATTACGGCTCGAAACGTCCGAAATAGGTTGGAGAGAAAATATGTCGCGTCGTCACGCTGCTAAAGAACGCCTGATCCTGCCGGATCCCAAATACGGGAACCTGGTGGTTGGCAAATTCATGAACACCATCATGTATGATGGTAAGAAATCGGCCGCCGAAGAGATCGTCTACGGTGCGTTCGAGATCATTCAGGAAAAACTGAAAAAAGATCCGATCGAAGTTTTCGTCGAAGCTATGGCCAATGTGAAGCCGACCGTAGAAGTACGTTCGCGCCGCGTTGGTGGTGCTACCTATCAGGTGCCGACCGAAGTTCGTACCAAGCGCCAGCAGGCGCTTGCGATCCGTTGGCTCATCATCGCCCTGCGTCAGCGCGGCGAAAAGACCACCAAGCAGCGTCTCGCTGGTGAATTGATGGATGCAGCGGCTGGCCGCGGCAACGCCATCAAGAAGCGCGAAGACACCCACCGCATGGCCGAGGCTAACAAAGCCTTCAGCCATTACCGTTGGTAGAATTTTAGAATTTAGGAACCAGAGAATACTATGTCACGTACTACGCCCCTTCAGGACTATCGCAACATCGGCATCTGCGCGCACATCGACGCAGGTAAAACGACGACCACCGAGCGTATCCTTTACTACACCGGCAA
>JBEIOT010000181.1:0-3968 GCA_040377415.1 Azospirillum sp.
CACAGCCCGAACGCATGGTCGCCTTCGACGCTGAGACGCTGCAGGTAGGGAGTAAGATTGGGTGACCCATCATGGTGCTCGGTGGGCTCAGCACGTTGTGCGTTCCCATTCTGCATGGCGCGCACAGCTTGCGAGTAAACCACGGTGGCAACCTGCGCCCGAGGGACAGGAGCGCTGCCAGCAGATGCTTCACCGGCATTGTAGAAATCACGAACGAACATCCACCACATGACGTACCTGTCACTTAAGTAATTTCATGAAGTGTTAGCGGCGCAAACACGCGCGGCGAGCCAAATCATGCGTTCAGGTGGCCTGTGGATAAATTGCAGCACCTGCCTGCGGCAGGAATGCCACAAGCTAGGCGGCGTCTAGCATTGGGTCGAGCTTGCCTGCTTTATCCAAGGCATAGAGATCGTCGCAACCGCCAACATGGTGGTTGTTGATAAAGATCTGCGGCACGGTGCGTTGGCCGCCAGCTTTCTGGATCATCGCATCGCGGACAGCCTCGTCCTCGGCATTGATCTCCTGGTATTCGACGCCCTTGCGGTCGAGCAGCGCTTTGGCGCGCACGCAATAGGGGCAAACTTTGGTGGTGTAGAGGGTAACTTGAGCCATGAGGGTTCTCCTTGTTTGAAGGCAATATAGGGCATGACGCATCAATAGGGAATAAGGCGGTGAGCCTAAAAATCAGGGTCCGTATAATGTGTGGGTGGCTTGACGCCTGCCACGCGGTCTTCCAGCAGCTCGCGGAAAGCCGGGCGGCATTTGATGAGGGCGTACCATTCCTTCACGCTGGGGTGGGTCTCCCAGTTCACATCGCCAAGGTAATCGAGGCAGCTCAGATGCGCGGCGGCGGAAATATCGGCCAGCGTCAGGTATTCGCCGCCCAGCCAGTTACGGCTCATCAGCAGGTGGGCGATGTAATCCATGTGGTAGGCGATGTTTTTCTTGCCGGCGCGAATGGCATCGGAGCTCGGCTCGCCATAGCCCATAAGGCGCTTGAATAGTTTCTCGAACAGGATGAGCTGGCTCACCTCACGCTCGAACTTGCTGTCGAACCATTCGACGAGTCGACGCACTTCCGCGCGCTCGGTCGGCGTATTGCCAAAGAATTGGATCTCTGGGAAGGCTTCATCCAGATATTCAGCAATGGCGTAGGCGCCACAAATGGGTTGCTGCTTGTCGGTCACCATCACCGGAACGTCGCCCGCCGGATTCATCGCGAAGAACTCGATGCGGCGGTTCCACGTTTCTTCGGCCACTAGTGTATGGGCGAGGTTTTTCTCGCGCAGCATCAGCCGGATCTTGCGGCAAGCAGGCGAAAGAGGGGTGTGGTACAGCGTCAGCATGGGTTAGGTTTTACTTCGCGGCGTGCACGGCGGCAAGGAGCATCATGACCCCACAGCCAAACAGCAGCGGTGGCGAAAGCATGAAGCCGGTGGCGAAGAATGCCGTAGCATCGGCCAGCGCCACAGGCGTGTAGGCCAGCGCGGTGATGCGCGCCGCCTGCGAAGTGGTGAGCGGCAGCTTCATGGCATGGCCAATAAGACGCGCGGCGATGACCAGCGGAATGAGCATGGCAGCGCGCAATGCAAGGGCAATGGCGAATATTACCAGAATGCTTTCCGCATCACGCCAGACGGGGGTGGTGAAGGTGGTGGTAGCCAGCAGGATGGCAAGCGATGCCAAGCCGACCACGATGAGCAGCTGGATGCTGTAGCGAATGCCATAACCTGCAAAGATAAGGCGTGCATCGCTATACGTGCGCGGAGCATGGAGTGACCCAAAGAAGTTCGGCCAGAATCTCATGGCTTAGGCCTTTACGAAGCGCGACAGCAAGGTCGGCATCGCTGCCGTAACCGAAGCGGGCACCATGCCAAGCTGCGCATAACCCGCAGCGCCTGCGCGCATCACGTTGTCGTGCTTGAGCATCTTCACCTGATCGGTCGTGATCATGGGCGGAATGGGCAGCAGGCTGCCGACACGGCCAATGAGGTTCGCCACACAATTGGGCAGCGTCACCAGCTTGTATTTACGGTTGGTGATGGCGCGCAGCCGTTCCATCCAGCCGCGCAGGCTGATGGCTTCCGGTCCCGCGAGCTCATACGTCTGGCCCGCACTTTCCGGCAGGTTCAGCGCTTGCATGATGGCGGCGGCGACATCCGTCACCAGCGTCGGCTGCATCAGGCTTTTGCCGCCACCCACCACCGGCAATGCGGGGGCAAGGTTGCCCATGCGCGCAAAGCGCTGGAAGAAATTATCTTCCGAGCCGATGAGCAGGCCCGGGCGCACCACCGTCGCGGTGGGGAATGCTGCGCGCACAGCGTCTTCGCCGGCCTTTTTGGTGCTGCCATATTTCGTATCGCCGCTGGCATCCACACCCAGTGCCGATACTTGGATGAAGCGTGCAGCGCCCACAGCGTGCGCATATTCTGCCACGCGACGCGCCCCATCGACATTGATGGATTGGAATTTCTGGCGGCCCGATTCGTAGAGAATGCTCACCAGGTTAATGACGGCCCACGAACCATCGAATTTGCCCACCAGCGTTTCGGGGCGGGTGATGTCGGCATATTGCAGCGCGATCTGGCCCACATTGCCCGCGGTCAAAAGATATTCGGACGCGACCGTGTCGCGCGTCAGCACGCGCACGCGGAATCCGGCGCGGGTGAGGTGGCCGATGAGGTGGCGGCCAAGGAAGCCAGAGCCTCCGACAACGGTAACAAGCGGGTACTGGGTCATGCGAATGTCCTGCTAATGGAATGGGGGTTGCATAACAAGGGCTTGGGACAGTAGCAAGTGTGCGTTCGTAAAAGACGCACGAAGCCGGCCTAAGTCAGCACTCGCTGGGCCAGAGCTAGCGCATGCTTGAGCAATTCGAATACGGCCCCTGTTGAGTCCAAACGAGTGAAAGACACCGTAACTGCGGGCCCGATCCGATAGTATGCAATGGTGCCCAAGCGGTGATTGACAGGCTAGTTGCACCCAGCTATACCCCGCGCTCCTGAAGTGCCCAGGTGGCGGAATTGGTAGACGCACTAGCTTCAGGTGCTAGCGCCGCGAGGCGTGCTGGTTCGAGTCCAGTCCTGGGCACCAACGCTCTGTCCAAGAGCGTCCAAAGAAATCCAAGAGTCCCTGCAAATCCAGCGACTTTGGCGAGATAATCGTCCAAGGCCGTCCACCACTTTTCGTGACATCCGGGGGCCTTTGGGGGCTTTCTGGGGGCTTGCAGGAGAAACCCATGGCACTGACTGAAATCACAATCAAAGCACTCAAACCATCGAGCAAGGAGCAGAAGGTTTATGATGGGGGTGGCCTGTACCCATCCATCATGTGGCTCCAGCAACGCTTGTTTGCTTAGCGAGCAATGTTCACTATTGCACAGCGGCCCTGATTACAGCTATGCCCAGCAAATCGCCAACCCATAGGTCCATCATGCTCTCATTAGTCATCGCCCCCGATCCGATCTACCACACCGTGTGCGCGCCTGTTGCCACCGTGAACGATGAGGTGCGCGCGACGCTCGATGCGATGATGGCAACGGTGCAGGGCTTCCATGCCATGGGCATCGGCGCGCCCATGGTGGGCCTTACTCAACGGTTGGTCGTGGTGGATATGGAGGATGAAGCGGGTGCGCATCACCGCTACAAAATGGTGAATCCCGAGATCACGCAGCGCTCGACCGAGCTAAGCACGATGGAGGAGGGCTCGATCACCTTCCTTGGCGTATCGGCGCCGGTGACCCGGCCTGCCGAAGTCACGGTCGCCTACCTTGATGAGAATGGCGCAGCGCAGACCGTGCAGGCCAAGGGTATCCTGGCTGTATGCCTTCAGCACGAGATCGACTACCTCGATGGCAAGACCTTCCTCGATTATCAGCCGCCCATGAAGCGCGATATCCTGAAGCGGAAGATGGAAAAGCAAAAACGCCTTGGGCCCCACCCGCACGTGCACGGGCCAAACTGCAA
>JBEIOT010000024.1:0-12850 GCA_040377415.1 Azospirillum sp.
ACCACGGCCCTGACGACCGAATCGGGCCAATATTTTGCCCGCCAGCCTATGGTCAAGATCACCATCGTCTCGACCGATGTGACCGGCCTTTATTACGGCAATAGTCCGGCTTACGTGACGTATGATGGCACGAATCGCGTGACCTTGTTCGATCTCGACGCGGCGCGGCGCGGGCAGCCGGTGAATCGCCTGCTTGAGAATGTTTACCTTACCGGCTCGAGCGATCCGCATACACCGCGCATGCTTATCCAGATGATCCTACCCGTGACGCCCGGTGGCTCGGGTGCCCCGCAGGCACTGGCAGAGATCTACACGGATGTGACGGCGGAGTGGGTCGAACTCAAGACGATGCAATACCTCATCATCGGCACCATGATCGGCACGTTCTTCCTGCTTGTGGGCATGCTGCTATTCACCAGCTGGCGTGCCGAAGCCATCATCGCCAAGCAGCACGAGATCAATCTCGAGCTGACCGCTGCAGCGGCCGCCGCCGAAGCGCAAAGCCGCGACAAATCGCAATTCCTCGCTAGCATTTCGCACGAACTACGCACGCCGCTCAACGCCATCATCGGCTTCTCGGACATCATCAAGACCGAGGCGAAGGCGCAGCTAGAGAAAACCTATCAGGCGTATGTTGAAGACATCCATGCTTCGGGCAAGCACCTACTCAGCCTCATCAACGACATCCTCGATTACTCGAAAGCGGAAGCAGGAAAACTGCAGCTGGAATGGGCCGAGACGGACGCGAACAAAGTGATCCGCAACAGCTTGCGCATGGTGTTGCCGCGCGCAGAGACTGCGCAAGTGACGCTGGTGGAAGACATCCCGAGCCATCACCTTGTGGTGGTGACGGACGCGAAGAAGCTCAAGCAAGTGCTGCTGAACCTGCTTAGCAACGCGGTGAAATTCACCCCCGCCGGTGGTGCGGTGCGCTGCCATGCGTGGGAAGATGTGGTGACGCAAAGCGTGGTCATTCAGGTGCGCGATACGGGCATTGGCATTGCACCCAAAGACATTTCAAAAGTAATGACGCCGTTCGGCCAGGTCGATTCGGCGTTGTCGCGCAAGTATGAGGGCACCGGCCTTGGCCTGCCACTTTCCAAGAAATTCGTCGAGGCAATGGGCGGCTCGTTCGCCATCGAATCAGAACTGAATGTTGGCACTACCCTAACGATTACGATTCCCAAACAGCCCAAAAACTGGCAAAACCCCGGTGAACAAGCACCGCAGGGAGAGGACCATGTCCCACCAGTCGACCAGCAACACCCCCCCGTCGCCCACGCGTAAGAAGCTCGGCGTGCCCGATATTCGCGCCCGCAAAGGTGGCGAAAAGCTTGTGCTGTTGACCGCTTACACCGCCCCCATGGCCGAACTGCTCGATCCACATTGCGATATGCTCATGGTCGGCGATTCATTGGGCATGGTGGTCTATGGCATGGACTCCACCCTGCCCGTCACGCTCGATATGATGATCGCGCATGGTAAGGCCGTGGTCAGCCGCGCCAAGCAATGCAGCGTGGTGGTCGATATGCCGTTCGGCAGCTATCAGGCTTCGCCCGCGCAGGCCTTCGAGAGCGCGGCGCGTGTGATGAAAGAGACCGGCTGCGCCGCCGTGAAAATGGAAGGCGGCAGCGAGCTTGCACCGACCATCGCGCACCTCACCACGCATGGCATTCCGGTGATGGCGCATGTGGGGCTGATGCCGCAGCATGTGAACAGCTATGGTGGCTTCAAAGCGCAAGGCAAAGACCTTGAAGCGCACAAAGCCATTTTGAAATCCGCCAAGGACGTCGCCAATGCCGGTGCCTTCGCGGTGGTGGTCGAAGGCGTGATGGAATCGCTCGCAGCTGAAATTACGCGCAGCGTGGATATTCCGACCATTGGCATCGGTGCTTCGCCGGCGTGCGATGGTCAGGTGCTGGTCGTCGACGATATGCTTGGCATGTTCGAGCATACTGCGCGCTTCGTGAAGAAATTTGCCGATCTGCGTGGCAACATCAGCAACGCGGTCGCGCAATATGCCAAGGAAGTACGCAGCGGTGCCTTCCCGAGCGACGCGCAGTGCTACGGCACCGTGACGCCGAAGAAGACCAACAAAAAATAATCAGGGGCCGGGTGCGCGTGCCGCGCCGACATTGGTCGGCGGTGCGTTGTTCGTTTGCACGTCGGGCTTGCCCTCGGCGCGCTCTTTATCCTTGATGGCTTGCACGCGCTGCAATTCCGCGTCCATCTCTTTCATTTTGCCCAGGCGCTCTTCAATGAAGTAGCGCATGAAGTTCAGCTCGCCCTGCGAATATTGCGAAGGGTCCTTCAGTATCTCTTGGATGATATCCAGCGCTTCGCCGTATTCGCCGCGGTTCTCGTGCACGAAGGCGGCGGATTGCTGCGCCCATAACGGAATGCCTTTTACGTGGCTTAAACGATTCGCCAACTCTAGCGCACGGGCAGAATCTTTCATGCGGTGGCCAGCGAGGTAGCTCGCCTGCGCCACCCACCACCATGTTTCCTTTTCGCGGCCCAGCGTGTGCTCGTCGAGATAATCGACGATGTAGCGCACGTTGTCCTGGTTCTGTGTCTGGCTGAAGTAATAGGTCGCCATGCTGGGCAGGTAGTTGCTCTGGTTATCCAGCCCATCCAGCACGCGGAACCAGTGATAGAGTTTGTTGAAGTCGTATTTATAGAGCGCGGTGAAGCGACCGAACGTGTCGCCGGAATTCTGGATGTTCAGCGCCAGCAGGCGGAAGAAGGCTTGCTCGTCGCCGAACGATAGCGCGCGCACGGTGCGCTCGCCCGGTACGGACGGCACGATGCCCATATCCGGCATGATATCGCGTGTGTGATTCCAGAAGGCCAGCTGGCCGCCCAGTGCCAGTAGTAATGAGAAGAGCGCGGCCTGCATGGCGTGATCGTGGCGAAGGTTCCACTTTGCCTCGGTCGTGCTGCGTTTCCACGGAAGGCGCATGGTCTAGAACTGCTTGCGCTTGAAATCGATGATGGCGGCGATGAGCAGCAGGGGAATGAACACGCCCGCCTGCATGAGGAAGAGCCACAGATCGTCGTAGGATTTGGGACCGTAGATCAACCACTGACTTTTGGCGAACAGGTCAAGGCGCGGCACCACGGTCGAGATGATGGTCATGGTCCATTTGGAAACGAGATTCACTTGCTCGGTCTCGAACAGCACACCGGTTTTGGTAGTGGCGATGAAGAAGCCCATCATGCGCGAAATGGTATAGATGGCCATGCTGGCCAGCACGGTGCCGACACCGCTGCGAATGGTGAGCGATGCGAATAGCGCGATGGTGACGACCAGCCATGTCTCGAGCACCAGGCTTAGCGACCATAGCAGGTAACCGCTGGTGTTGAGGATGCCAAGATAGGCAACGACGCCGAGCGTCGGGATGATGAGCAGCGTGCCCACGGCGATGAAGCCGAGCCAGTAAGAGATGACAAGCGACGTGCGCGAAATGGGGCGCGATAGCAGCACATCGATCTCACGCGCGTCGAACGCATTGCGCATGTGGAAGCCGATGAACACGATGAGGCCGATCATGATGATGACGCGCGCCGAAGCCGCGGTGAAGCTCAGCGTCATCTGCTGTGTTTCCAGCATGGCGGTGGAGCCGAGCACGCTTGAGATGTAGGCCGCAGCAAGGATGCCAAGCAACAGCGCGAAGAACAGGCGATCACGCGTGGCGGTGAGCAGAACGTAGCGGATATTACTGAACATGCGAGGCCCCTCGCGCTATTGCGCGTCGTGTTGCTTGGGAACGAAGAGCGGGCGCGGATCCGTCGTGAAGCGGTCGATGACCGATTTATCGACGCGACCGGCACTACCGTCGGTGTTCACAATGGTGGCCTTGATGAAGATGATCAGCTCGCGCTTTTGGTATTGCTCGTCGCGGCTCTTGAAGGCGCTGCCGATGATCGGCAGGTCCGACATGCCGGGAATGCCGCGGTTCTCGGTGTTGCTGATGTCTTCCATCAAGCCACCGATGACCATGACGCCACCCGATTTCACTTTCATCACCGAATCGATCTCACGTACTTCGATCACGGGAACGAAGGTCGTCGGCACGTCGGTAGCATTACCGCCCGCTTGCGCGACGATGGCACCGATGAGGCGGCCTTCGGGGTTCTCTTCTTGGCGCACCTGGCGGGTCAGCGTCGGACGCACGGAGAGCGTGATCTCTTGTTTGTCGACATTGATGCTCGGCAAGATGTTCAGAATGATGCCGATCGGCACGGAGTTTGGCGTACAATCCGCCGAACCTGCAGTGCTGGTCGTGGTGCTGGTGCCGCCAGTGGGCGAGTTGGTCGTCGTCGGTGCTTCCACGGTGCAGTCGAAGAACACGACGTTCTGCGCGAAGGTCAGCACGGCTTGTTGGTTATTGATCGCGGAAAGGCGCGGGCTGCTCAGCGTGCGGGTCGTGCCGAAGCGCTCCGTCAGGTTGACGAGCAACGACAGGTCGGCCTTATCGACACCGAAGGTCACCGCGCCGTTACCGGCGAAGTTGAAGTTGCTGTTGACCGCGCCGCCCGGAAGGTACGTACCGGGGTTCAAGCCGATGCCATCGAGGTTGCCGATAACTTTATTCCAATCCACACCTGCCTGGAACTGGTCGGTCAGCGAAACTTCGACGATCTTCGCTTCGATCAATACTTGCGCACTGGCGTTACGTGCCAGCAGGGTCAGGAAGCGGTCGATCATCTCGTGCTGGCGCTCGGTCGCGTTGGCCGAAAGAATGCCCGCCTGACGGTTGATGACAAAGCCCGGTGCGGGCGTGGATGCACCGCCCGTGGTTGCCGTCGGCACTAGCTGGTTCGCACCGGCAGCAGGCGTCGACATATCATTTGCCAACGGCGCGCCGGAAGAGCCCGTAGTAACGCTGCCCTGGGGGAAGTAATTGAGGATCTCGGAGATGGACGATTCGAGTGCGGCCCACAGATCGGATTCCGATGTGGCGTCGATGCTGCTGGAGCTGCCGCTGGTACCAACTCTGCCACCGGTGCTACCGGTTCCGCCGCCACTGCCACCTGAACCGCCGCCGCCAGTGCCACCACCGCCGCCGCCTGAGCCACCACCACCGCTGCTACTGCTGCCAGTCGACAGCACGCTGGTGTTGAGCGTGTAGTTGCTTTGCGACGAGCGCACGATGTTCACAAAATCAAGTGTATAGTTCTTGATGTATGGCAGGTCGCGTTCGACGCGGATGGCATTGCCGCGCACGCTGTAGCGCAGGCCACCGAGATCGGCGATGCGCTCGATCACTTCGTTGAAGGGACGATCCGTGGCGCGCAGGTTGATGCCTTGGTTATCGAGGCCATTGCCAACTTCGATATCGACATTGGCGAGGCGGCCAAGCTCAAACAATACATCGCGCAACGGCACATCATCGGTCACCGACAGGGTGACCAGTTTGGCGTTGGCAATTTTCGGCGGGCGCGGTGCAGCAAGCACTTGCGCAATATCCGGGATCGGCGGCGCACCAAGGTCGACATCGACTTGCGCATCGTCGGGCACCAACTTCTTGGCTTTGTTCATATCGCGATAATCTTGACGCGTCAGCTCTTGCTGGCGGTCCTGCATATCGCTCAATTCGTTATTCTTTGAACGGATGGGGTACCAATCGCAGCCAAACAGAAGGATTGCGGTGACTGCAAGTACAGCAGCCGATTTTGCAACGTGGCGTGAATGCACGCGGTGCTCCCCAAAAAAGCTAGAATTACCCCACTGGTAGTAGCAACAACAAAAATCTGCCTCAAGATGTATGTTAGCAACAGATTGGCTGTTTATAACTTCATGCTTCTAGCTCAACACGCCGTAGAGCTTCCAGAACCCATTGGGCGCGGCAGGCACTAGCACACATAATAGGAGTGCAAGCGCAAGTGCGGGGCCGAACGGAAAACGTTCGCTTTTATGCAGCCAGCGCCACATGAGGCCCGTGGCGATGCCCAGGATGCCTGAGAAGAAAAGGAACGGAACGAAGTTCCACGCATCGCTTAGCCAGATGCCAGCGACGCCGAGGAATTTGACATCGCCCATGCCAAGCCCGTCCTTGTTAGTAAAGTAGAGGAACCCGTATTTAAGCGCGAGACCGACCGCAACACCGGCACATGCGGCCATGGCTGGCTGCAGCCAGTAGATCTCGTGCGTGTACACATACAGCACGCCGAACAACGCCGTGGCGATCTGTACTTCGTCCAGGATGATATAGTGTTCCAGGTCGGTAACGACGATGGCGACGATGCACCACCACAGGCCCACGATGGCCAGCGCTTCGAGCGTGAAGCCATAGACAAATGTGATCGCGACCGCACCGATGGCACAGGCGATCTCGATCAACGGATAGCGTTTGCTGATGGGCACGCGGCACATGCGGCATTTGCCGCGCCACCATGCCCATGAGAAAATTGGCAGCAGATCGCGGAAGTTCAGCGCGCCGCGGCAGTCGGTGCATTGCGAGCGCACCCAGCCCACTTTTTGGCCGCGCGGCAGGCGGTAGGTAATAAGGCTAATGAAGGAGCCGATCACGGCGCCGAACGCGCCTGCTATGATCAGTTGCAGCACCTGATGCTGCGTAACATCGACGAAATCCATATCCGTGCGCTATTTCTGGGCGTATTCCGCCCTTATAATTCAGTATTTTCGGTTGCGTTATCCACAGGTTCGTGGCAAACGTGCCCGCACCATACTATATATGGTGAAACGGTGCCACATAAAGATGGTACGACTACTAATAGTATATGCATGGGCAGTAAGTAATGAGCCAAGTGGTTGCGATCGCCAACGATCACGCCGGGGTTGCGCTAAAAGCGGCGCTGATCCCCGTGGTGCGTGAAATGGGGTTCGAGGTGAAGAACCTCGGCACCGATAGCGACGCGTCCGTCGATTATCCCGATTACGGTAAACAAGTAGCAGAAGTCGTCGCCCGCGGCGATGCACGTTTCGGCATCGCTATCTGTGGTTCCGGTATTGGCATTTCCATTGCCGCCAACCGCGTGGCCGGTGCCCGCGCTGCCCTTTGCTATGATGTGCAAGTGGCGCAACTCGCCCGCCAGCATAACGATGCGAATATCCTCGTTCTTGGCGCACGCCTCATTTCCGAGAGCGATGCGCAACACATTCTCAAAACTTTTCTCACCACCGACTTCGAAGGCGGCCGTCACGCTGCCCGCGTCGCCAAACTATCCTAGGAGATTCACCGTGACCGCCACCGCCCGCAAACAGGACCAAGCCATGAGCAACCCGTATTTCACCGCCGATCTCGCCACGACCGATAAAGAGATCCACGCCGCCATGCAAAAAGAGCTTGGCCGCCAGCAGCACCAGATCGAGCTCATCGCGTCCGAGAACATCGTCAGCAAAGCCGTGATCGATGCACAGGGTTCCGTGCTCACCAACAAATACGCCGAAGGTTACCCGGGCAAGCGCTACTACGGTGGCTGCGAATTCGTCGATGTGGTCGAGCAACTCGCCATCGACCGCGCCTGCAAATTGTTCGGTGCGAAATACGCTAACGTGCAGCCGAACTCCGGCAGCCAAGCCAACCAGGGCGTGTTCAACGCGCTGCTGAAGCCGGGCGATACCATCCTCGGCCAAGCGCTCGCGGCCGGTGGCCACCTCACCCATGGCGCGTCGGTCAACCAGTCGGGCAAAATTTATAACGCCATTCAATACGGCGTGCGCGAAGACGACCACCTCATCGATTACGATGCAGTTGAGAAGCTGGCGAAAGAACATAAACCCAAACTCATCATCGCTGGCTTCAGCGCCTATCCGCGCGTGGTGGATTGGAAACGCTTCCGCGAGATCGCCGATAGCGTGGGGGCTTATTTGATGGTCGACATGGCACACGTCGCTGGCCTCATCGCCGGTGGCAGCTACCCCTCGCCGCTGCCGCATGCCCACGTGGTAACGACGACGACGCACAAAACCCTGCGCGGTCCGCGCGGTGGCATGATCCTTAGCAACGTGCCCGAACTCATCGTCGGCAAAACGATGATGGGCAAAGACCAGACGCTTGAGATGGCCATCAACGGCGCCATTTTCCCCGGTATTCAAGGTGGTCCGCTGATGCATGTCATCGCCGGCAAAGCGGTGAGCTTCGGCGAAGCGCTGAAGCCTGAGTTCAAGCAATACGCACAAGCCGTGGTCGACAACGCCCGCGCGCTGGCTGAAGTGCTGAAAGTACGTGGCCTTAACATCGTGAGCGGCGGCACCGACAATCACTTGGTTCTCGTTGACCTTCGCCCGAAGAACCTCACCGGCAAAGCGGCCGAAGCGTCGCTTGAGCGTGCGGGCCTCACCTGCAACAAGAACGCCATTCCGTTCGATCCAGCGTCGCCGTTCGTGACCAGTGGCGTGCGCCTTGGCACCCCGGCAGGCACCACCCGTGGCTTCGGCGTGAAAGAGTTCCAACAGATCGGTGAACTCATCGGCGATGTGCTCGATGGCCTCAGCAAAAATCCCGAAGACGTGACCGCCAACGCCAAAGTGGAAGAAGCCACCAAAGCCAAGGTGCGCGCACTGACGGATCAGTTCCCCATTTATTCGTAGAGCTGATGACGCCAAACACAGCATTAGTTTTGATTGTTTTCACCTTTGCCGCTTTGGGCTCACCAATCGGGGCATTTCTAATTTGGCTTGTGGGGAGCACTTCAATAGCTGTTTTCGATGTCAATATTATCCCCTTGCTTGCTAAACAGGAGACGCTTCCATTCACATGGGGGTTTTTAAGCGGCCTTTCAGCAATGTCTTATTTATTTGGCCTTATTCCATCTGTCTTGTCAGGTCTTTACTTTGCTCATCATGCTGTAAAATTAAAACCAATTGAAATTGGCAACGGCGTGGCGATTGCATTTTTCTGTTCTTTGCTCAACGGAATGCTGCTCTTTCCATTCATTATTCATGCGGTGATTGCTGGCACATTTTCTTATTGGGTTCTTCATAGTTTTATCGCTCATCAACTACGTAACACGAAATTCGAATTGGTGTTGGGGGAAGGTTCTTAATGCGCTGCCCGTTCTGTAACCACGAAGATACGCAAGTGAAGGATAGCCGCCCGTCGGAAGACGGCAGCTCCATCCGTCGCCGCCGCTTCTGCGCGTCGTGCAACTCGCGTTTCACCACGTTCGAACGTGTGCAGCTGCGTGAGCTCACGGTCGTGAAAAGTAACGGCGAACGCCGTTTGTTCGATCGCGAGAAAATTGCTAAGTCGATGGCTATCGCGCTGCGCAAACGCCCGGTCGATGCGGATTCAGTCGAGATGGCCATTAACCGTATCGTGCAGAAACTCGAGAGCGAGGGTGAATCTGACATCCCTACCCGCCGCGTCGGTTCGCTGGTGATGGACGAACTCAAGACCCTCGATGCCGTGGCGTATATTCGTTACGCGTCGGTCTATCGTGATTTCGGCAAGGTCGAGGATTTCGAGACGTTCGTCGAGAAGTTGTAACGCCATGAGCGCGCGCGATATTTACTTCATGCAGCACGCGCTGCGCATCGGTGCGCGCCACCTGGGCCGCACCTGGCCGAACCCTTCCGTGGGCTGCGTGTTGGTGAAAGACGGGCATGTCATTGCTGCCGCCGCGACTGCTGAAACAGGCCGCCCCCATGCTGAAACGCAAGCGCTCGCTCAAGCCGGTTCGCTGGCACGCGGTGCGACCGCTTATACAACGTTAGAGCCTTGCACGCATGTCGGCCACACGCCGCCCTGCGCCCAAGCGCTCATTGATGCAGGCATTAGCCGCGTAGTGTTCTCGTGCGAAGATGTGGACCCGCGCGTGGCGGGCAAGAGCGAGATCATGCTGCGCAATGCAGGCGTTACGGTCGAAAAGCTGTTGCTGCCAGAAGCTGCCAACCACCACCGCGGATTTTTCCGTCGCGTGAAGCATGGCATGCCATATGTGGCGATGAAGCTGGCGACGAGCCTTGACGGACAGATGCGCGACCATATCGGCCAGAGCCAGTGGGTCACCGGTGAAGTGGCCCGCACGCATGGCCACCGCCTGCGCGCAGAGTTCGATGCGGTCGTTACCGGTATCGGCACCGCGCTGGCCGACGACCCGCGCCTGACCGTCCGCTTGCCGGGCGCGGACCATCAGCGCCTGGTGCGTGTGGTGTGCGACCGCCATGTGCGTTTGCCGCTGGAATCACAATTGGTGCGCAGTGCTGAAACGCAGCCGGTGCATCTCATCACCACCGCCGAGGGGGTGGAGAAAGCCGCCAGCCACGCCAACGACCTGCGCGAGCGCGGGGTGACGCTGGTGGTGCTGGAGGACCAGTCGCTCTACGCACAAAATATCCTGCATGCGCTCAGCGAAGCGGGCCTGACCCGCGTGCTGATTGAAGCCGGGCCGCAGCTTTCGACGTCGTTCCTGTCGGCGGCGTGCGTCGACACATTATATTGGTACCGCGCGCCGATCCTGCTTGGTAGCGGCGGTACGGCAGCCGTTGGACCGCTGGATGTAGCGCTGGAGCATGCTAAGCGCGGCCGCCGCACGGCGCAGATTCCGCTAGGCGACGACACGTTGGAAGTTTATGAGATGCCCTCATGTTTACCGGGTTAGTCACAGCACGCGGCGAGATCCGCCGTATCGAGCAGCACGGCGACGTGACGATGGAGATCGCCGCGCCCGCAGCGCTGCCGCTTAGCATTGGCGCGAGCATCGCGTGCGATGGTATTTGCCTGACCGTGGTAGAAATTCTTGCCGGTAGCTTCACCGTGCAACTTTCCGCCGAGACACTGCGCTGCACGAATGCGGGAAGTTGGCGCATTGGCACGACCATCAACCTTGAGCCTTCGCTGGCCGTGGGTGATCGCCTGGGCGGCCATTTCGTCAGCGGTCATGTCGATGGGCAGGCGGTCGCCATTCATACGGAGATATCGGGCGACTCGACCGTGTGGACCTTTGAAGCGCCGGAATCGCTGGCGCGCTTTATCGCGGCCAAAGGTTCAGCAACGCTGAATGGTGTGTCGCTGACGGTGAATTCGGTGGAGAAGAACCTGTTCAGCGTGAATATCATTCCGCACACCGCATCGGTCACGGGCTTTGGCCACTTGAAGCTACTCGATAAGGTGAACCTTGAAGTTGATATGTTGGCACGGTATGTCGCCCGCCTGCAGGAGACCGCATGAGCAAGCTTAGCGCCATTGAAGATATCATCGCCGATGCCAAGGCCGGCAAGATGTTCATCCTCGTCGACGATGAAGACCGCGAGAACGAGGGCGACCTTGTTATTCCCGCGCAGTTCGCAACGACCGAGGCCATCAATTTTATGGCGAAGCATGGACGCGGGCTTATTTGCCTGTCGCTGGATTCCAAGCAAGTGGAGCGTTTGGGCCTGCCGCCGATGGCGCGTCACAACGAATCGCGCCACAAAACGGCGTTCACCATTTCCATCGAAGCACGCGAGGGCATCACGACTGGCATCAGCGCAGCGGATCGTTCGCGTACCGTTTCGGTAGCGAGCAACCCGCAAGCGCTGGCGACGGATATTGCCAGCCCCGGCCATATCTTCCCGCTCGAGGCGCGCCCGGGTGGCGTGTTAGTGCGCGCGGGCCATACCGAAGCTGCTGTTGATATTTCGCGCCTTGCGGGCCTGAACCCTGCGGGCGTTATTTGCGAGATCATGAATGATGATGGCAGCATGGCGCGTTTGCCGGAGCTGCTGGAATTCGCCGCGCAGCATGGCTTGAAAATTGGTACCATCGCCGACCTTATCGCCTACCGCCGCCGTTCGGAAAAGCTGGTGAAGCGTGTGGCCGAGACCACCGTGAGCACCGCGCATGCGGGTGATTTCACCTGCATCGTCTACGCGCAATCGCCGGAATATGCCGAGCATATCGCGCTGGTCAAAGGCACCATCGACCCTGACAAGCCCGTGTTGGTGCGCATGCACGCGCACGACTTTTTGGCCGATGTGTTGGGCGATACCGGCAAAGGCCGCGCGGGGGTGCTCAACAGTGCCATGCGCATGATCGATGCGGCAGGCAGCGGTGTGGTCGTTCTGTTGCGCGAGCCTAAGCGCAAAGCCGTCAGCCAGGCCGCCAAGGGCGAAAAAGCCGGGGCCCCTGCCCTGCGCGATTACGGCATTGGCGCGCAGATACTGCTGGATTTGGGCATTAAACAGATGGAATTGCTCACCAACCAGCCGAAAATGGTTGTGGGCCTCGAGGGTTATGGGCTAGGTATCGCCGGCCACCAACCTATCAAGGCCTAAGGCTGCTCCATGAAACCGGTTCTGATCGTCGCTTCGCCCTATTACGCCGAC
Source organism: Azospirillum sp. (assembly GCA_040377415.1). Lineage (GTDB taxonomy): Bacteria > Pseudomonadota > Alphaproteobacteria > Rickettsiales > UBA3002 > QFOX01. The sequence goes on from JBEIOT010000024.1 coordinate 12,278, forward strand.
ATCCACGCGATGTTGCTGGCGGGTGCTGAGCGCGCATTGAAAGACGCCGGTGTATCATTTGAGATCGTGCTCGTGCCCGGTGCGCTTGAAATCCCCGCCGCTATCGCCATCGCCCATCGCAGCAACCATTACAGTGGTTATATCGCGCTGGGTTGTGTCATCCGTGGCGAGACGTATCATTTCGAGGTTGTCGCTAATGAGAGCGCGCGTGGCCTGACCGACCTTGCCGTGCATCACACGGCTTGCATCGGTAATGGCATCCTCACCACCGAGACAGAAGAACAAGCGCTGCTGCGCGCCGATCCGGCGCAGGGCAACAAGGGCGGCGAAGCGGCCAAAGCTGTGCTCGCGCTCATCAACCACCAAAGTAAACGCGGGGCACGCGCATGAACACCACTCCTCGCAATTCGCTGATGCGCAAGCGCGCCTCGCGCCTTGCTGCTGCACAAGCGCTGTATGCGCGCGCTCTGACCCACGGCAAAACGAAGCCGGAGAAGCTCATCGCACAAGTGCTGCAAAGCTGGAAAGACAGCAAGACCAGCGATGCCACCGACCTACCCTATGACACGCAGC
>JBEIOT010000172.1:0-4160 GCA_040377415.1 Azospirillum sp.
ATCGCCAACATTCTCGCGCGGCCAGTGATGAAAATGGCGAAGGATGCCGTGCGCGTGATGAAGCCCGGTGCAGCACTGATCCTGTCGGGTTTGCTTAACGAGCAAGAGAACATGGTGCTAGCGGCGCATCGCGCGCAGGGTCTTCACCTCGTGAAGCGTATTCGCCGCAATAACTGGTCGATCCTGGTGCTTCAGCGCTAGCGAATTTGCGCTTGCTGCTGCTCGGGCCCACGGGCGGGGAGCTGTGCCTGGCCACCCATTTCGGGGCCGGTGGGAATGGGTGCTTCGCGCATGCCCGCCGCAGCCATTACCTGACCCGCGCTTTTCACTTCGTTCAGCACCGATGGCGGTAGTTTCGCTTCAAAATAATCCGAGAGCTTTTGCATCATCGCGTTGGCGAAGCGGCCTGCGCGTTGCACGAGCCCTTGCGGTTCAGCCACGGGTGCGGCCTGTTGCACGGCTTGGGGCTCCACCATCGGCGGTGCTGCGACCAGTGCTTCTAGCTGCGCTGGTTGTTGCGGCGGCACTTGCGGCGGCTGCTGCACGGGTGGGGGCGGCGCTTGCTCGTTCAGCGCTTTGAGTTGGTGTTCCTGCGCGTTGGCGGTGAGCAGCATTTCAGCCAGTTCGATCGACGGGGCCTTGCCGGGGTTTTGCTGGCGCTCGATGTCGGCGCGGGTGGCTTCGCTGAGCGCGGGCGCGGCCATAACGGCTGCGGTGCCGAACATGGCCGGATCAAGCCCGACCGCTTGCGGTGCCGGTGCAGCTTGTGTTTCTTCACGCACGGGTTCGCCCCATGCGGCGGGTGTGGGTTCTTGTTGTGCGAGCTCGAAGTTCAGCGCGTTGGTCTCGGTCATCGCGCGCTGGGCTTCTTCTTCCTTTTTGTCTTCGGCATCGCTGCTTGTATCGCCCGCGATAACACCGTTCAAACGACGCAACGTTTCAGGACCGGCGACGCCATCGGCATGAATGCCATGACTGCCCTGGAAGGCCATCACGCCATTCACGGTGCTGCCATCGTAGAAGCCATTCACCTGGTCTTCGCTGAAGCATTTCACCATGGCGAGGCGGCGTTGCAGCTCGGCGACGAAATCGCCGGAGTCGCCAAATTTCAGGGTAATATTGCTGGGTAAGAACATGGGCGGAGTGTAGCAAACTCTCGCCGGGGAACAAACAGTTTCGGGTCGATGGCTAAGTGGTGAGTAGTTTTTCCATGTAAACAGCATCGTTGCCATAACTGGAGAGCTTGTGGGCGAGGGCGGTTGATGCGCTGGCGATAAAGCCATGCCGTTGCCAAAAGCTTGCCGCGCCGCCGACGGCGACCAGTGCGATCACCGATAACCCATGCGCGCGCGCCTGTGCTTCCTGCCAGATCAGCATGCTGCCTGCCAAGCCTCGGCCGCGCATGTCTGGCTGCATGGCCGTGTCGTGCAGGTACCAGCAATCGGGCTGCGGCGGCAGGCGGCCAAGCAATTGGTTCAGTGCCGGAGGCTGACCCCGTAGCCATGGATGCGCAATACTATAGCCATGCAGCACGCCGTCGGCGATGCAGCTGATGCAGCCCATCGGCGATAATTCCAAGCGGTTCGCATAGATTGCTTGCGGTTCGGCGAATTCCTCTCCCAGTGCTGCCAGCGACAGAAGCTCGACCGCCGGAAGATCCGCCGGGCGCATGGCCTGCCATGGGGGAGAAAGCATGCGAGAGCGGTTAGTCGTCGTCGGAGTATTGCTTCTCGGCGCGCTCGTAACGTTCCTGTGCTTCCGTCGTGCGGGTCACGACAGGGCGTGCCTCAAGACGCTTCAGGCCGATCTCATCGCCGGTATCTTCACAGAAACCATATTCGCCTTCTTCGATGCGGCGGATGGCGGAGTCGATCTTGCTGATGAGTTTCAGGTAACGGTTGCGGGTGCGCAGCTCCACTCCAGCTTCGGTCTCAAGCGACGCGCGATCGGCGATGTCGGCCTGGTGCCAGTTCTCTTCATGCAGGTGGTCGAGCGTCTCGCGCGATTCCTCGATCAGCTCTTTGCGCCAGTTCAGCAGTTTCTGGCGGAAATATTCCTGCTGTTGCGGGCTCATGTATTCTTCCTTCTCGGTCGGCTTGTAGCCGGCCGGAAGTTTCGCGGGTTTGTAGTCGCGCTTGGGTTTTTTGGGTTTGGGTGCCGGCGGCGGCGCCATCTTGATCACCGTGCGGGTCACCGGTTTAGCAGCTACTTTGGCGGCGGGCTTAGCGGCCACTTTCACGGCTGCCTTCGGCGCGGGTTTTTTCGCGGCGGGGGCGGCTTTCTTCACGGGCTTGGGTGCGGGCTTCTTCGCAGCCGTCTTTTTGGCGGGAGCAGGTTTTTTCTTCACTGGGGTCGCTTTCTTCACGAGTTTCGGGGCAGGTTTTTTCTTATGCGCAGGCTTCTTGGCCGCCGCTTTCTTTTGTGCGGGTTTCACCGATTTCTTTGCGGAGCTTTTCGCCATGACGCAACCTTATCAAAAGTGAACAATCCCGCCAAAATAGGGGAATGGCTGATACCAAGCCAAGTATAAAAAAGGAATATGCACAGCGATTTTTTGTGCGCTGCCGTAGGTTTTAGCGGTTCAGCAAGCCCGCAACTTCCAGTTTTGCGAGCTCGACGGCCGCGCGCAGTTCGATCTCGTCCAAGATCCCTTGCAGTACCGGATCATCGTTATTCAGCCGTTCTTCGGCGATAATGGATTCCAGGCGGGTGAGGGTGGAGAGCGGCAAGGTGCCGATCAATAGCGCATCGCGCAGGTTCTCCAGCACGCCGATGGTGAGGCCCGCGCGCTTGATGGAGCGCTTCTTGCGAACTTCCTGTTCGGAGACTTCCTGCGCGCCGAGCAGGGCGCCGACGGAGCTGACCGCCGCGACGGAGCTGACACCATCCGTGGCATCCACCCCACCCACGCCCATGGCGGCTTCGGCAGCGGAAAGTGCGTCGGCAAAGCCGGGGCCGGAAACGGAACCCGCCTTGCGAACGCCTTTGGCGTTATTAACGGGGCGGCTGTATCCGACTTTTTCGATCATGCCCGAAAGTATAAGTGACGTGTCGAGTGCATGCAACGCTGCATCATGATTTTGCACAGGAAGTCGTCGACGAGAAATCCAAACGCGGCAAAAACTGCCACGGTGCCGGATGCGCATGGATAGAGAGTTTTATAATGCTGATTTATAATCTTTAATTGTGTGTCCGCCGGTTTTGGCACGCCACCTGCATATAGAGGGTGAAGAAAAACCGGAGCACGACAATGCACCCCTCGAATAAACTAGCTAGCTTCCTCCGCCTGATCGCCGTGACGATCACGCTCGCCATCCTTTCCAACCCGGCGCATGCCGAGCGTATCAAGGACGTGGTGAGCTTCGAAGGCGTGCGCGACAACATGCTGATGGGCTACGGCCTCGTGGTCGGTCTGAACGGCACCGGCGACAAATTGCAGAACAACGCCTTCACCGAACAATCGATGATCGGCTTCCTCGAGCGCCAGGGCGTGAACACCCGTGGCCTGCAGCTGAAAAGCAAGAACGTGGCCGCCGTGACCGTGACCGCGAAACTTCCTGCCTTCGCGCGTGCGGGTTCCAATATCGACATTTCTATCTCGGCCATGGGCGATGCAAAAAGCCTCATGGGTGGCACCTTGCTTGCGACCTCGCTGCAAGGCCCCGATGGTAACGTGTATGCCGTTGCCCAAGGCCTCGTGAGCGTGGGCGGTTTCGCTGCTTCCGGTGAGTCGGGCACCAACATCACCAAGGGCGTTCCCACCAACGGCTTCGTTGCTAACGGTGCCGTGGTCGAGCGTGAGATCGACTTCCGTCTCAACGATATGCAGAACATGCGCCTTGCCCTGCGCAACCCCGACATCACCACCGCGAGCAATGTTTCGCGCGCCATCAACCAGCAAGTGGGCGCAGGCACCGCGAAAGTGGATGATCCCGGCACCGTGACCATCACCGTGCCCACCGCTTACCAAGGCGACGTGGTCGCACTGCTGACCGACATCGAGACCCTGCCGGTCGAGACCGACCAGCCTGCACGCATCGTGGTCGATGAAGCGACCGGTACCATCGTCATGGGTGAAAACGTGCGCATCAGCACCGTGGCCGTTGCTCAGGGCAACCTGATCGTGAAGGTCGAGGAAACTCCGCAAGTGTCGCAGCCCA
>JBEIOT010000187.1:0-3641 GCA_040377415.1 Azospirillum sp.
CGCCGAAGGTTGCCGTCAGGCCGGCTGCGCCCTCGTCGGCGGCGAAACCGCCGAAATGCCCGGCATGTACCATGGCGACGATTACGATCTCGCGGGCTTCAGCGTCGGCGCGGTCGCGCGCGATGGTTTGCTGCCCCGCAATAACGTGCAGCCAAGCGACGTACTCATCGGCATTGCCAGCTCCGGCGTGCACAGCAATGGCTACTCGCTGGTGCGCAAACTGGTCACGCAATCGGGTGCCAAGCTCGATGCGAAGGCACCCTACACGACCGACGCAAAAACACTGGGCGAAGCACTGCTCACCCCCACCAAGATTTATGTGAAATCGCTTCTGCCGTTGCTGCCGCAGATCAAAGCGCTGGCACACATCACCGGCGGTGGCCTCACCGAGAACCTGCCGCGCGTGCTGCCCGAAAATACCAGCGCCAGCATCGACCTTGGCACATGGAAACTGCCGCCCGTGTTCGGGTGGATGCAACAGGTCGGCAACATCGAAGAAGCCGAATTGCTGCGCACCTTCAATTGCGGCATCGGCATGATTTTAGTGGTCGCCGAAGCAGACGCGGTAACGACCGCCAAGGCACTGGCCGACGCAGGCGAGACGGTCTTCCGCATCGGCACGCTCACCGAAAGAACCGAGCAGCGTGTCACCTACAAAAACCAGCTTACGGCCTGAACCCATGCACCGGATCAAGACCGCAGTTTTGATTTCGGGTAACGGCAGCAACCTCCAGGCACTGCTCGACGCCAGCGCCGCGCCCGATCACCCCGCCATCATCACCCTCGTCATCAGTAACAAAGACGATGCCTTCGGCTTAACGCGCGCCGAGAACGCGGGCGTGCCCACCGCCGTCATTCCCCATGGCAATTTCGCCGACCGTGAATCCTTCGACCGCGTGATGGACGCGGCATTGAAATCGCACAACATCGAACTCGTCGTCATGGCGGGCTTCATGCGCATCCTGTCCGACTGGTTCGTGAATGAATGGCGCGGCCGCCTCATCAACATCCACCCGTCGCTGCTGCCCAAATATAAAGGCATGCACACGCATCAGCGCGCCATCGACGCGGGCGACCGCGAGCACGGCGCCACCGTGCACTGGGTCACGCCCGAACTCGATTCTGGCGAGATCATCCTGCAAGAATCCCTCACCATCATGCCCGACGACACCGCCGAGACATTGAAAGAACGCGTGCATGTGCTTGAGCATCAGCTCTACCCCGCCGCCCTGCACGGCGTCGCCAGTGGTCTGCGCCATAACCTACCGCGCTACGAGGCAGGCACCCGCATGCGTCTGGGCCATTTTGCGTACAATCTTATCAAATGGTGGGAACGCTTCACCAAGTAGACCTTGGAGCAGGTCCAGCCTTGGCGTATAATCACCCCATGAACCGCGGTTTCTCACTCGTCGAGCTTTCCATCGTACTGGTCATCCTGGGCCTGCTCACCGGTGGCATCCTGGCTGGCCAATCGCTCATTCGCGCGGCGGAGCTGCGCAGCGTCAGCACCGAATTCAATCGCTACGTCGCCGCTACCCAGACCTTCCGCGATAAATATTTCGCCCTGCCCGGCGACATGAACAACGCCACCAAATTCTGGGGCGATCAGGCGACCGGCACCGGCGCGTGCGCCTCGGCCGCCACACCGGACGGCACACCCGGCACCTGCGACGGCAATGGCAACGGCAATATCCAAGAGGGCACGAACGAAGGCTTCCGCTATTGGCAACAGCTTGCGCTGGCCGGCCTTGTCGAGGGCACGTTCAGCGGCATCACCGGTGTTGCTTCTGCGAATGATGCCGTTATCGGCACCAACGTCCCACCCTCTAAACTCTCCAGCGCCGGATGGACCGTAAGCAACTGGTGGGGCCCCATCGCCGGTGACGCTGCGTATTGGTATGCGGGCGATTACGGCAATTTCTTCGTATTTGGCACCAAATGGCCGACCGGATTCACCAACGGCCCCGCCATCAAACCCGAAGAAGCATGGAACATCGACACCAAGATGGATGATGGCTTACCTGGTCGCGGCAAAGTCATGCCAGTGAACCACGGCACATGCACCCTCTCCACCTCACAGACCGACTATACCAGCGGCTACGATCTCGCCCTCAGTGGCAACCAGTGCGGCCTCGTCTTCATGCAGCTGTTCTAGAGCATAAAAAAAGGGCGCCGCAAGGGCGCCCTTTTCATTTCGTATCGCGATTGCTTACGCCGCGATCTCTTCTTGCTTGAAGAAGAAGTCGATCTCGATCTTCGCGTTCTCGGCCGAATCCGAACCATGTACGCTGTTGCGCTCAATGGACTCGGCGAACATTTTGCGGATGGTGCCTTCAGCAGCGTTCGCCGGGTTGGTAGCACCCATCAGTTCGCGGTTCTTAGCAACGGCGTTCTCGCCTTCCAGCACTTGCACAACGACCGGACCCGAGATCATGTAGTCAACGAGTTCGCCGAAGAAGGGGCGCTCTTTGTGGACAGCGTAGAAGCCCTCAGCTTGCTGACGGCTCAGGCGCATGCGGCGCTGACCAACGATGCGCAGGCCATTCTTTTCGAACACGGCGTTGATCGCGCCGGTGAGGTTACGCTCGGTGGCGTCGGGTTTCAGGATCGAAAGGGTGCGCTCGGTGGCCATTGGATACTCCGTGGGATTGAAATTTTGCGGCGATATAGGCCATGGGCGGGCTCCCGGCAAGGGAATAATGCATTCCAAAGGCTTAACCACCCTGAACCGCTGCAATAGGCACGGACAACATCGCAAAACCATTTGCCCACCTCGTCACCTCCGGCTATTTCATAACCAACAAAAAACAATAAACGGGTCCGGCAAGTATGCGTCACGCTCTGGTAGCGATCCTATCCCTTATGCTGCTCACCGCCTGCGACTCCACGTCGTCGCTGAAGGAATTACGGCATGCTGAGCCCAGTGGCGATGCCTATCAGGCCGCCCTTGCCAGCCGTTATCAGGATTATGCTGAAAGCAAAGTCGCCGCTTATGACTGGTGGACCAGCAAATACTTCGCCGACAAAGGCCTGATGGCTGCCTATGGCCGCGAGGTGCTGCCGGAAGACCCCGCGAGCTGGAACATTCCCGCCACCATGCAGGACGAATTCGCCGAAGCGCGCAACCAACTGATGGCCGCGTTGCCCACCAGCAAAAAATCGCAACCCAACGAATCGGCCACCGCCGTCGTCGCCTACGATAAATGGGTCGAGCTGCAGGATAACGGCTGGGACGAACCGCGCATCGCCGATGCACGCGACGATTTCTTCGCCGCCATTGGCGCACTGAAACCCGGTGAAGCAGGCGACGAAGCCGCCGCACCGTCGCCGGTGGAGACCACCTCGACCGTGCTTTACTTCCCGTTCGATGCTGCCGCGCTGACCGAAACGGCAAAAGCCGCCATCGCCGAACTCGCCAGCTATTTGAAATCGGCAGGCAATGCGTCCATCAACATCAACGGTCATGCCGACCGTGCCGGGTCCGATGATTATAACATGAGCCTCTCCGAACAGCGCGCGCGCCTCGTCGAAGAAGCACTGCTCGAAGCCGGCGTGCCCGCATCGCAACTCAACTACTTCGCCTTCGGCGAGACCGATCCCAAGCAGCCGACCGACGATGAAGTGCGCGAGCCGCTGAACCG
>JBEIOT010000057.1:0-9753 GCA_040377415.1 Azospirillum sp.
GTCCCCTTCCCGGCGGACCGCTCTGCGAGGCCATGGAGAGTCGCGCTCCCCGGCGGTGCGGGTGCGCGACTCTGCAGTGAGGGTTAGCGGCCGACTGAGCAGCCCGCCGGCTCAGCGGCGGAGCTTCTTGGTGGTGGTGATGACCTGCTGCTGCGCGGGCATGCCACTGGGCATCACCTGAATGCCAAGCGGCACCTGCGGCACTTGTTGTGCAAGCGCCGTGCTGGCCAAAAGCCATGCCGCCATCGACAGAAGGGTGTGTTTATGGTTCATGGGGTTGATGTAGCCAATTAAGCCGGGAGGCACAACGATGCTTTTGTTATGTTTCGGTTACGGTTACACGGCGCAGCGCCTTGGCGCGCAGGTGGCAGCGCGTGGGCTGACCGTGCACGGCACCACCCGCGACGGGCGTAGCGGCACGCTGGCCTATGACGGCAGCATAAGCCCTGAGTTACGCAGCGCCATGCAGCAGGCGACCCATATCCTCATTTCCATTCCGCCACATGCGCAGGAAGAAGCACTGGCTCAGGCCATCGCACAGGAAGCCACGCAATGCCGTTGGATCGGCTATCTGTCGACCACGGGCGTCTATGGCGACCGCCAAGGCCGCACGGTGACCGAGCATAGCACCACCGCGCCGATGGATGCGCAAAGCGAAGCACGCGTGCAGGCCGAGCTGCGATGGCGCGCACAAGGCGCGCAGGTGTTCCGCTTGTCGGGCATCTACGGCCCGGGCCGCAGCGTGTTCGATAGCATTGCTGAGGGCAGGGCGCAGCGCATCGTGAAAGCGGGACACCGCTTCAACCGCATCCATGTCGACGATATCGTGCGTGCGCTGTGGGCCAGCATGCAGGCATCGACCCCCGGCGCCATCTACAATCTGGCTGATGATGCGCCCGCCGCGCAGGCCGACGTCATGGCATATGCCCACCAGCTGCTGCGCCTGCCCGTGCCGGCTGCGGTGCCCATCGCACAGGCGAAGTTAAGCCCGCAGGCGGCCCGTTTTTGGGCTTCGTCGCGTCATGTGGACGCATCAAAAATAAAGCAATATCATGGGATTAGTTGGAAATACCCGACCTATCGCGAAGGGTTGGCAGCAATCTTGCAAGAGAGTAGAAGTATCACGCCATGAGGACGACCATGACGACCAGAAAACTGTTCCTGCTGCTCACCCCGCTTTTGCTGTTGGGCGCATGCGATCCTGCCTCGCACGGCAGCAACCGCGCGGCCGACGCCACGCAACGCGCTTTCCACGACACGACGGAGAAATGGAAAGGCCTGTTCAGCTATAATCCGCAGAAGGTGCCGCCGCAGGCACCGCAATCGCGCTATTGCTACGGCATGCAGACCGACATCGTGTGCTACGACAGCCCGCAACCGAACATGACCGCGAAACTGAGCGGCTATCAGGACGGCGCGAATATCTCGAGCTTCCAGCCCGGCGGCGGCTCGCTTGGCGTGAGTGGTGGTGAACCCACCGCGATGTACCGCACCGAGCAGGTGCAGACCTCGCTGCCGCAATTGCAGAACCAGCCCGGCGCGGCCATGGCGAGCGACCCGATGGTCGAAGCCAGTGTACCGTTCGAGACCGGTGAATCGAGCTATGCGCGCAATGCGGCGCTGGCCGATCAGCTGAATGCACAGAAAATGGGTGCGCCTGCTGCCGCAAGCAATAACGGCCCCATCGTCATCAACGATGCGCCGGCGAACTAACTAGTTCGTCGTGGTGACTTCCACACTGGTCACGCGCGCTTCGGGGCGCATGAATTCCAACGTATCGAACGCGGCGCAGCCGCGGCAATGCGCGGCCCATGCATCGTGGTTCGTGCCACAGTGATGGCAGATCCACGCTTCGCTCGCTGGTGCGCGCATCGCACGGGCCAGCCAGCGATTAGCGGCTTCTTCGCCACGTAGCAGCTTTTCGGCCTCGGCCATTGCCATGCATGCTTCACGGCTTTCATGCAGCAGGATAGCTTCTTCGAGTGCCACTTCAGCAGTCGAGGCATCGCTGAGCGCCAGTGCGTGGGCGGCCCGCAGCAATGCATGCTCGTGGCTGTCGCCATTGTTCAAGAACGGCTTGAGTAAGCGCGATTGCGATTTTGGCGAGGCGTCCTGGATGCTTTGCAGAATAGGATCGATGAGCACGGCGCGCGGTTGTTTCAGCCAGGCAGTGAGCAGCCATTTGCGCGCCTGACGTGCTTCGCCCGCGTTGATGAGCAATTGCGCGTAGTCGATGAGTGCGGGCAGGAAATCGGGTGCGAAGCCGACCGCGTGGCGCAGGGCGGTGCGTTCGGTGCGCTCGTTATCGGTCGCCTGCGATTGCAGGTAATAGGCAAGGCCCGCGAAATGATTGCGCTCGTCTTTACTCAACGGCGATTTCCACTGGAAGCCTTCGCTCATCGCCAGCATGCCGCGCGTGTTGCCCTGATGCGCGTAAAGGTCGAGCAGGGTAAGCACCACCCAACGCTCCGTCGGCGTGTCGTTGTAAATTTGCTCGGCGAGTGCGACGGCAGCATCCCATTCTTGCTGCTCCACGTGCTGCTCGATGAGACGCTTGCTGGCCAGCATGGCGGTGGATTCATGTTTCAGCAGCGCGCGCAGTTCGGTGCGTGCGGCATCCTGCTTGCCTTGACGCTGCAGCAATTGCGCGGTGAGCAATTTTGGCAACGGCTCGTTGGGCAGCAGTGCGATGGCTTTTTTCAGCGACGCTTCGGCGTGTTTCTCATCGCCCAGTGCGAGCGCAGTGACACCGTGGGTGAGTTGGTTCAAGCCTTTGGCCAACGTGCGGTAACGGCGACGCGCGCGGCGGCGCTCGGGCCAGCTGGCGATCTGCCACAGTGCCAGCACGATGCCCGCGATGAGCAGCACCAACACCAGCAATGCCGTGGCGAGTGCCGCGATGTGCATTTCGATGTCGTAACCCAGCCAGCTGATATCGACCACGCCCGGATGTGCGATAAGCCAGTTACCCGCCATCACGACAGGCACCAGCAGGATGAGGAATAGAACGAACCGTGCCATTATTGTGCCTCGCTCATCAGGCTCGCCTCGATGCGATCCAATGCCGCGCGCACCTGCGCACGCGCTTTCGGCGTGGCTTGTTTAACGGCAGCGGGTTTAATGGACACGAGGCCCTTCATGCGCTCGTTCACTGAATGCATCCACGGTTTCAGCTCGCCCGTGGGCGTTTCGTCGCTCTCTTCATCATCGGTGCCCAAACCTTCTTCGGCATACGCTTGCAGGCTGTCGATGGCTTCTATTTCGCTTTCAGGCAATTGCGGAATGAGTGCAGCGAGTTGTGCCGCATAAGGCTGGCCGCTTTCTACTTGGCGGCGCAGGCTGAGATAATCGCGCAGCGCGTTCGTGGTATCGGTGGCGGGTGCCGCTGCGGCGGGTTCTTCTGTCACCGGCTCGGCAATCACCACGGGCGCTTCTTGCAACTTTGCCACGATCGCGTCGAGCTTTTCTTGCACGGGGGCAATGGCGGCATTCACGTCCGGTGTTTCTTGCGCGGCTTGCTGTTCCTTCACGCTCGCCAGTTCGTTCTGCAACGAGGTGAGCTGCGTCGCGCTATCGGCGCGTTGCTGGTCGAGCTGCGTGCGCAGCTCTTTCAGCGCTTGCGTGACTTCTGCCGGTGCCTCGGGCTTGGCATTCGCCATGCGGTCGAGTTCTACTTTAAGCAGATATCCCCCGGCACCCAGCGCTACAAGAATGATGGCGGTCGCGCATACGACGACAACGCTGGAGCTTTCAGCAGCCGGTTTCGGGGAGGGCGAGGGTAAGGCGGGTTGCTCGGTCATGCGTCCCTTTTAGCATGGTTCAATAAAAGTTCCATCATCGCGTCATAGGAAGGCAGGGGGCAGGCATAGACCTGCTCACCGCCGATATGGCGGGCTGCTTCCGCCGCGATGTCGACGCTGAGGCAATACAGGTCGAGCTTGGACGCACGCACGCTGAGCTTGTGCTGCCTCAGCAGGTCACGTGCGATCTGCACCGAGCGTGGCGAGGCAAAAATGATGCCGGTGATCGCCCCGGTTTCAAAAGCACTAAGAATAGGCGGGGCCAATTCTGTTTTGGCGCGCGCGTTGTACGCGATGACACGCGCGACGGTGATGCCGTGCGGCGCCAGTAATGAGGCCACGTCGATCTTGATATCTTCGCCGCTGGGGTAGAGCACATGCTGGCCCGCATGGCTTTCACGCAGTAGGGGCAGCAGGTCGACGACACCGGTCTCGACCGCAACGATATTTTCAAAACCCTGTTTGATGGCGGCTTGGCCGGTGGCGGGCCCCGCGCAATACGCAGGCAAGGTGCGCCATGTAGCAGGTGCCGTGGCCAGCGCGCGCGCGCCATAACGGCTGGTGAGGAGCAAGGCATCCGGTATGCCCTGCGGCCACGTGACCTCAGTGGGCTCGATATTCATCAGCGGTGCGATGACGGTTTTGATGCCATGCTGCGCCAGCAGGTCGGCCATATGCTGGCTGTCATCATACGGCCGTGTCAGCCAGATGCTCATCGCATGTTATCCAATAATGCGTTTCCGGCGAGGGCGTGCAATTCGGCGCCCAGCGCTGCGCCCAGTTTTGCGCCGTCGCTGCCGCGTAATTCGCGGTAATGGCGCACACTGCCATCCAGCGCCAATACTTCGCCGCGCAGGAAAATTTCGTCACCGTCCAGTATCGCCAGCCCCGCGATGGGTGTGCGGCACGAACCATCGAGCACGCGCAGGAACGCGCGTTCGGCATGCACACAAATGCTGGTGGGTTTGTGGTCAAGCGCGGCAAGCAGACCGCGAACACGGTCATCGCCCGCGCGGCATTCGATGCCGATGGCACCTTGCGCCACCGCTGGCAGCATATCGCCCACTGCGATGGGCGCGCGTACCAGCTCATGCAATCCCAAACGCTGCAACCCGGCGCAGGCGAGGAATGTTGCCTCGGCCACGCCATCGGCAATTTTCTGTAGGCGGGTTTGCACATTGCCGCGCAACGGCACCACCTGCGCGGTGGGATGGCGATGTTTCAGCTGCGCCACACGCCGCGCCGATGAGCTGCCGATAACGGCACCCGCAGGCAAATCCTGATAAGTATCGTGCGTCGAGCTGATCCACGCATCGCGCACATCGGCACGCTCGAGCATGGCGGCGATGACCAGACCATCGGGCAGTACGCTTGGCATATCCTTCATCGAATGGACGGCGAGGTCGACGCGGTTGTCGAACAGCGCATCCTCGAGTTCTTTGGTGAACAGGCCTTTATAGCCCCAATGGGCGGGGTTATCTTGCTGGTTGCGGTCGCCCGCCGTGGTCATGGCCACAATTTCAAGTTGCTCTAGCGGCAGGCCATGCGCGGCAGCCAGCGCCTCGCGCAGCATTTGGGCTTGCGCCAGCGCCAGTTTGCTGGCACGGGTGCCGATGCGAATAAGGGCCGTCATGCGCAGATTCCTAGCGAATCGCAGCGCCTGCGGCGAGGAAAAAAGGAAAATTATGCGCGTGGTGCTTGGCATCGAATCCAGCTGCGACGAAACAGCGGTGGCGCTGGTGCGTGAAGACCGCACTGTGCTCGCCGAGGCGCTGGCTACGCAACTGGCCGAGCATGCACCGTTCGGTGGAGTAGTCCCCGAGATCGCCGCGCGCGCGCACTTGGCCCAGATCGACCGTCTTTACCTGCAATGCATGCAGCAAGCAGGCATGAAGCTGGCCGATGTGGATGCGGTGGCCGCGACCACCGGGCCTGGCCTCATCGGCGGCGTCATCGTCGGAGCAATGTTCGGTAAAGCGCTGGCGGCTGCGGCGGACAAACCGTTCATCGCCATCAATCACCTCGAAGGCCACGCGCTGACGGTGCGGCTGACGCACGATGTGCAATTCCCGTATTTCCTGCTGCTGGTTTCCGGTGGGCATTGCCAGATGCTGGTGGTGAAGGGCCTTGGGGCTTACGAACGTCTTGGCGGCACGTTGGATGACGCGCTGGGCGAAGCCTTCGACAAATGCGCCAAGTTACTTGGGCTGGGCTATCCCGGTGGTCCCGCGGTCGAACGTGCCGCAGCCACGGGCACGCCACGCTTTAAGTTGCCGCGTCCGCTGATGGGGACCGATAATTTGGACTTCTCGTTCTCAGGCTTGAAGACCGCCGTGCGTTTGCTCATCGAAAAAGAAACGACCGACAAGAAACTCAACGATCAGCTCATTGCCGATATTACGGCGTCGTTCCAGAAAGCGGTGATCGAAGTGACGCAGGATCGTGTGCAGCGCGCGTTGGCGGTGGCACAGCAGAACCATGGCGTGACCGCGTTGGCCGTGGCGGGTGGCGTAGCGGCCAACAAAGCACTGGCAGCAGGGCTTGAATCCATCGCCGCAAAAGCAGGCATCCCGCTGGTCGTCGCACCGGGGAAACTATGCACCGATAATGCGGTCATGATCGCCTGGGCGGGCATGGAACGGTTGCAGGCCGGGAAACTGGATGCGCTGGACACCGAGCCGCGTGCGCGCTGGCCGCTGGCTGAACTCACCTAATCGTCGTCGTTATCCTGCAAGGGCTGGAAGCCGTAGCGCTTCAGGATGGCTTGCGCCGGTGCCGTGCGCAGGAACTTGGTGAAACCGCGCGCTTGTTCCATGGCTTCGCTCGCCAACACCACGGCGTCGTAGCGCACGGGCTCTGATGTTGTATCCGGCAGCAGGCTCAGCACGGTCACATCCGGTTCGACCACGGCGCTGCTTGCGAGCATGAGGGCAAAGCTATCTTCTTTCGCCATGGCGGCAACGATGTCAGCGAGCGAAGGTTTCACTACGCCGCGTTCGGCCAGCTCGTGCGAGAATTCACGCCCTGCCATGAGCGCCTGCGCACGCAAGCCGCCGACGGTGGTGGAGTCGTTGATGAAAATGGGCAGCTCCGGCTGCGAGAATAGCAGCGCCGCGAACGAAATACGCTTAGCCAGGGCCAGCTTGGATTTCATGCGATAGGGCGCCACAAGCGCCAGCTGGGTGCTGGCGAAGGCCTGCGTACCGAATACATCGATCTGGCCGCGCTGGGCGAGGCGCTCGACCAGTGTCGGGTCAGGCGACAGCAGGATATGCGCTTCAAAGCCTTGTTCGATTTGCTGTGCAGGGTCGATGGTGCTGGTGCGGATGACGGTGAGGGGGGTGCCGGTCTCGCTACTATAGGTGCGCGCGAGCTCCGCCATCACCAGCATCAGGCTGGGGTCGGCCAGCACGGTTAGGTTCTCCGAAGGCGCGGTCTTGGCGGCACCGGCGGACATGGGCAGGCACAGGCAGCAAAGCGCGATGAAAATGCGTGAACGAAGCGTCATGTGGGCACGCTAGCGCAAACCGCTGCGCAATGCAGCATGGTTTTTTGTGTGGCGGGGCGGGGGCTGCCCCGTTAAAGTATGGAAAAATGATAGGATGGAGTGCAGCCGCCATGTCTTCGCGACGTTTTGTAATGCTATCGGCGGCGATCTTTTTGCTGGGCGCTTTGCCGTTCCTCATCGTGCAGCCCACCGCCGCTGCCAACGCTGGCCTCAGCCTCGGCTTCGCCGCGCCATTCTCGCAGTTGCTGGTGATGGCCATCGTCATCAGCTGCGGGCTGGCTTCGGCGCTGCTGCCGCGCGACGGTCTCATCCAGATCGGCCTCGTCTTCACGCTCATGCTCATGGTCGGCGGCATGCTGATGCTCGATCGGAACATGTTCGGCTTCGTGCGCTTCTTCGTGCTTGGCGCCATCATGTGCGTTGGCCTGTTGGTCGGCGTCACCCGCCAGAAATTCACACTGGCGGCGCTGCTCACCATCGGCTCGGTCGGCTACCATCTGGGCGGGTTCTACATGGCGCAATTGCCGGTCCTCGCCGCGCCGATGTATTTCCTGCTCGGCGTGCTGCTGTCGCTCAGCCTGACGCTGGCTATCTCGATTGCTTTTGGCATCACCCTGTTCGGCGATCATGAGCAAATGTGGGAAAAATTGCGCGACACGCCACGACTGGCGTTCGTGCGTAAGCTGCTATCGTAAACAGTCCGCCAGCGTGATGGCCGTCACGTAAAGCAAGCGGTCGTAATCATCTTTCAGGTAACTGAGCTTTGGCGACTTGTCGCGTGCGGGTAGCACTTCTGGGTTCAGCTTCACGATCTTTGCGCCACTGGCGGTTGCCACGCGCTTCACGAGCGGGGTTTCTTGCTCGGCGATGAGGCAACCGATGGTAACTTCGCCTGCGCGTTTCAATACCGCGTGCTGGCTGCTTGCGCCGGTCATATCTTCTGGCAGCAGTGACAGCGCGCCATAATTCTCGATGCCATACCGCGCGAAGAAATACTGGTACGCGCTGTGGCTGGTGATGAACGGAATGAACGGGCGGCTATTGTAGCGACGCTTGCCTTCGACCCCACCCAGCAGCTTCGTGAGTTCCGGGTCCACCTGCATCACCAGATGCTGCTGCCACGCGCGGGCATTGCCCAGAAGTTGCGCACGCAGGCTGGGTGATTTGGTGGCAATGGCTTCGGCCAGCGGGGTGGCAATGGCCGCCATGCGCTGCGGGTCGAGCCACAGATGCGGGTCAAGCTGCTTGCTGCGTTTCTTCTTCACCTTTTTGCCACCCAACCAAGGCTGTGCGGTTTCATATGGCAAGGCATCGGCACCGGGCAGGTCGGTCAGCGCGATGACCAACGCGCCTTTCTCCTCGGCACGTTTGGCCATCATGTTCACCACATTATTCAGCGTGCGATCGGGCACGATGATGATCTCCGCCTCGATCAGCGCTTTCGTCTGGCTGGGGCTTAGCACCATGTTGTGGGCGTCTTGCCCGGCGCGGGTGAGCAGGGTGCTATGGGTAATGCCGGCGAGCAACGCATCGGCCACGGGTTTGAGTGGTTCCACCGTGACCAGCACGCGCGGAACCGTGCTGCCCGCAATGGCCGCTTGCGGCGGCATGGCAAAAAGGGCTATCAGGCAGGGGCATGATAACAAAAACTTCAGCACTGGATAAAACGGTCGCATCGCCAGAGCCACTACTGGAGGCGGCGGGCATCTGCAAGATTTATGCGGGCCGCGAAGTGATTCACAATGTTTCCCTGGCCATTCGCCCCAAAGAGATCGTGACCATCGTGGGCCCCAACGGGGCAGGGAAAACCACGCTGCTATCGTGCCTGCTGGGCTTGGCCACGCCCGATCACGGCGAAGTGACCCGCAGCGAAGGCCTGCGCATCGGCTATGTGCCGCAGCATTTCCGCCCGCAGCCGAGCATGCCGCTCACCGCGCGCGCGTTCCTTGAATTATACGGCATGCGCGACGGCAACCGCACGCAGGCCTTGTGCGAACAGTTGGATGTCACCAGCACGCTCGATCGCGAACTCATCACGCTTTCAGGCGGCGAACTGCGCCGCGTACTGCTACTGCGTGCGCTGCTGAAGTCGCCACAACTGCTAGTGCTGGATGAGCCGACCCAAGGGGTGGATGTAGCAGGGCAGGGCGAATTCTACCGTTTGCTCAAAAAACTTTCCGACACGCAGAACCTCGCCGTGCTGATGGTGAGCCACGACCTGCATGTGGTGATGGCCAGCACGCAACGCGTTATTTGCCTCAACCGCCATATCTGCTGCGAGGGCGCACCGGAGAAAGTCGGCAGCGACCCGCAATTCAAGGCCCTGTTCGGTGAAGACCTCGCCAAGCAGCTGGCGCTCTATCACCACCACCACACCCACACACACGGCATCCACGAACCCGCAGTGGAACATCACCATCACGAGGGCTGCAACCATGGATGAGA
>JBEIOT010000126.1:0-6129 GCA_040377415.1 Azospirillum sp.
CACCGCCAACGTCACCACCACCGCCGGCCGCGACGGCACTAGCAAATCCGATGACGGCACGCTGGACCTGAAACAAGGCAAACCCGGTGCAAAAGACGGCAGCACCAACCCGGAACAACTCTTCGCCGCTGGCTACAGCGCTTGCTTCGGCAGCGCCTTGATGGCCGTCGCCAAACGTGATGGCGTTACTGTCAGCGATGTTTCGGTACAAGCCGAAGTGACGCTGAACCAGGAAGAAGGCAAAGGCTAT
This sequence comes from Azospirillum sp., assembly GCA_040377415.1. Taxonomy (GTDB): domain Bacteria; phylum Pseudomonadota; class Alphaproteobacteria; order Rickettsiales; family UBA3002; genus QFOX01. The sequence goes on from JBEIOT010000126.1 coordinate 251, forward strand.
TTCCTGAGCGCGGTGCTCAGCACCAGCGTCGGCGGCGTGGATGATGCCACCGCGAAGAAACTCACCGAGGAAGCACACAAAATGTGCCCCTACAGCAAAGCCACCAGCGGCAATATCGACGTACAGCTCAACGCCAAAGGCAACGGCGCCAAAGCTGCTGCTTAAGGTTAATACAAATAAAAAAAGGGGAGCCTCTCGGCTCCCCTTTTCGTTTGTGCCAACTACACGCGGTTGCTGGTCGGGCGCACGATGAGTTCGCTTACATCGACCTCGGCGGGTTGGCTAATAGCATATGCAATGGCAGCGGCGATGCCGCTGGCAGGCAAGGCCTTGGCGCGGAACTCCTCCATATAAGCCGCCGCACCGACATCGGTGATGGTTCCTGCCAATTCCGATTCAGTCACACCCGGCGCGACGGTCGTCACACGGATATATTCCGGCGATTCTTGACGCAACGCATCCGAGATGGCACGCACGGCGTATTTTGTGGCGCAATACACACCCGCTGTGGGGAACGTCGCATAGGCACCGATCGAGGCGATATTGACGAACTGCCCCGATCGCTGTTCGTTGAACACCGGCAACGCGGCGGCGATGCCATGCAAAACCCCACGAATATTCACATCGATCATCCGGTTCCATTCGTCGATCTTGAACGAATCGTAACGCGACAGCGGCATCAGGCCTGCATTGCTTACCAGCACATCGATGCTGCCGAACGTGTCCTTGGTGAACTTCACGAAGGCTTGCACATCCTCAAGGCTCGTCACATCCAGCGCGCGGAATTCAGCAACGCCACCGGCGGCGCGAATTTCTTTTACTAATTTCTCGAGACGGTCGGTGCGACGGGCACCCAGCACTACGTTAGCGCCTTCGGCAGCAAGCAGACGGGCAGTCGCTTCGCCGATACCGCTGCTGGCACCGGTGATGGCAATGGTTTTGTGGTTCAAGCGGGTCATGGGAATCTCCTCTGGTAAATTTTCCGAAACGTCATCGCCTCGGCATGCCCCATCATTACGCCCACCCACCGAATGGGCGGTAGCCGGGTCGTCGCAAGAGATTGCCTATTTCTCCAGTTCATGATAAATACGCTACGCATTACTCGAAATTTCCTTATAGTGAAGACATCACGAGGAAGCCACATATGGCCAACAAGTTAATGAGCAACGAAACCCAAACGCACCTCGATGCGATGATGGGCCCAATCACCCGATTCTCTAAGGATGACGGTTTTCACGACAGCCCCATCTCGGGCTTGGATTTCATTCGCTGGAATCACACCAGTGAACCCATTCACGGCGTGTACGACCCTTCGCTTTGCATCATCGTACAAGGCGCCAAGACCGTGGCGGCTGGCCCGCTCCTCGTAAAATACAAACCCGGTGATTACCTCGTCGCCGCGGCCGACCTGGCCGTGACCGGCGAAGTCACGCAGGCTTCGCCTGACAAACCGTATCTGTGCCTGCGCCTGAAACTCGACATGATGCAGCTGAGCGAACTGGTTGGCGCGACGCCCCGCGCGGGCGACAGCGTTCAGCCCGGCATTTACGTCAGCAAACTCGATGCAGGCTTGCTGGATGCAGTGGTGCGCCTCGTGCGCCTGCTCGATACGCCAAGCGACATTGCCGTGCTTGCCCCCATGATCAAACGCGAAATTTTCTACCGTCTGCTGCAAGGCCCGCATGCCGAAGCGGTACGCCAAATAGTGCTCGCGGGTTCGCAGATGCAGCGCATTAGCAAAGCCATCAGCCTGATCAAACGCGACTTCGCGCAACCGTTACGCGTCGATGATCTGGCGCGCGAAGCCAGCATGAGCAGCTCATCGCTGCACGCGCACTTCAAAGAAGTGACAGGCATGAGCCCGCTACAATACCAGAAGCGCATCCGCCTGCAGGAAGCACGCCGGCTGATGCTGAGCGAAGTGGCCGATGCGGCCAGCGCTGCCTTCCAGGTTGGCTATGAGAGCCCCTCGCATTTCAGCCGCGAATATGCCCGCCTTTTCGGCGCGCCGCCCATTAAAGATATTTCGCGCCTGCGCGCCGAAGCGGCTTAACCGTTGATTCTCACCCTGCCCGTGCTACATGGGCGGCATGAGCATCGTTTCCACCACCGTTCTGGCGTTCAGCATGTCGGCCGATGCTTTTGCGGTATCGGTCGCCAAAGGCGCAACGCTGCAAAAACCACGCTGGCGCGATGCGCTGCGCAGCGGGGCTATTTTCGGCACGGTGGAAGCCATCACACCCGTCATCGGCTGGTTATTGGGCGTTGCCGCCAGCCGCTACATCGAAGCGATCGATCATTGGGCGGCGTTCTTTATTTTGCTCGCGGTGGGCGGCAAGCTGGTGTGGGAAAGCTTCCAGCCTGAAGACGAAGCTGCCGAGAAACCGCAACGCCACGGGCTTGGCGTCACCATTCTCACCGCCATTGGCACCAGCATCGACGCGATGGCCGTGGGGGTCACCCTCGCCTTTGTCGATGCGAACATCTGGCTCACCGCTGCTGCCATTGGTGGCGCCACGTGCCTTATGGTCACGCTCGGCTTCATGACCGGTCATTACATCGGTAGCAAAGTCGGCAAATACGCCGAGCGCCTGGGGGGCCTCGCCCTCATCGGCATCGGCACGCACATCCTGCTCAGCCACACGGGCGTGATCTAGCACGAAACACTCTGTTATTGCCGATTCGGGTTGCGCATCGGCGCTCAGTTTGTAGTCTCGCAGCCAGCACAGGAGTCACTCATGAAAACAAAAGCCGCCGTTGCGTTTGGCGCAGGCAAACCGCTCAGCATCGAAACCGTCGATCTGCAAGGTCCGCAGCCGGGCGAAGTGCTCATCGAGATCATGGCGACCGGCATTTGCCATACCGATGCGTTCACCCTCAGCGGCGACGACCCGGAAGGTGCCTTCCCCGCCATCCTCGGCCACGAGGGCGCAGGCATCGTGCGCGAGATCGGCGCGGGTGTGACCAGCGTGAAAGTTGGCGACCACGTCATTCCGCTCTACACCCCCGAATGCCGCGAGTGCGATTACTGCCTGCACCCAAAAACGAACCTGTGCCAAAAAATTCGCCCCACGCAGGGTAAGGGCCTGATGCCCGACGGCACCTCACGCTTCTCGCTCGATGGCACACCCATCCTGCATTACATGGGCTGCAGCACCTTCAGTAATTTTACCGTATTACCCGAAATTGCCGTCGCAAAAATTCGCAAGGACGCGCCGTTCGACAAGACCTGCTACATCGGCTGTGGCGTGACCACCGGCGTGGGCGCGGTGGTATTCGATGCGAAAGTCGAGCCCGGTAGCAATGTAGTGGTGTTCGGCTTGGGCGGCATCGGCCTGAACGTCATCCAGGGTGCGCGCATGGTGGGTGCGAACAAAATTATCGGCATCGACATCAACCCCAAGCGTATCGAGATCGCCAAAAAGTTCGGCATGACGCATTTCATCAATCCCAAAGAAACGCCGAATCTCATCGAAGCCATCAGCGACCTGACCAATGGCGGCGCCGATTACAGCTTCGAATGCATCGGCAACACCACCACCATGCGCCAGGCGCTGGAATGCTGCCATAAAGGCTGGGGCGAAAGCATCATCATCGGCGTAGCTGGTGCGGGGCAGGAAATTTCCACCCGTCCGTTCCAGCTGGTCACGGGCCGCGTGTGGCGCGGTTCGGCCTTCGGTGGCGCGCGTGGCCGCACCGATGTGCCAAAAATTGTCGATTGGTACATGGACGGCAAGATCGACATCGACTCGCTCATCACCCACACCATGCCGCTGGAGGACATCAACAAAGCCTTCGACCTGATGCATCACGGCGAATCCATCCGCAGCGTGGTGTTGTACTAATGGAAACGCTTAGCACGCATCAATGCTTCGGCGGCACGTTGGGTTACTACAAGCACGCAAGCGTCAGCACCGGCACCGACATGCGCTTCACCGCCTTCGTGCCCGAGAAGCCTACGGGTGCGGCGGTCATCTTCCTCTCGGGCCTTACCTGCACGGAAGAAAACTTTACGGTGAAAGCCGGTGCCTATCGCACGGCGAACGAACTCGGCCTCACCGTCATCACGCCTGACACGAGCCCGCGTGGCGATGATGTGCCCGATGATGAAAGCATATCCCTTGGCAAAGGTGCCGGGTTCTATGTGGATGCGACGCAAGCGCCGTGGAGCAAGCATTACCACATGTACAGCTACATCGCCGACGAGCTGACCACCCTGCTGCGTTCGCCGTTCAACATCAAACGCTACGGCTTGTTCGGCCATTCCATGGGCGGCCACGGGGCGCTCACCATCGGCCAGCGCAACCCGCAGCTCTTCGAATCGCTTTCCGCCCTCGCCCCCATCTGCCGCCCCAGTGAAGATGGCTGGGGCCCGCAAGCGCTGACTGCTTATCTCGGGGCCGACAGCTCGCAGTGGATGCAATACGATGCGACGGAACTGATGAGCCACTCAGCCGGCGACCTGCCGCCCATCCTCATCGATCAGGGCCTTGCCGACAGCGCTTACAAGGAAGGCCGCTTGAATCCGGAAGCGTTCCAAAAAGCCTGCGGCAAAGTGGGCCAGAAGCTGCAACTGCGCTTCCACGAAGGCTACGACCACGGCTACTTCTTCATCCAGAGCTTCATCGACGACCATCTGCGCCATCATGCGAAGTTATTGACTCTGTAAAAAAGACTATGAAAGTCGTTTATCAACCTGAGCGAGAAAACTTTTACTGACATCGAGTAGTAACGATGTATGCACAACCATCACATCTCGCTGTCTCGGTCGCCTTTTTCTCTGTGCAGTGCCGAAGTTAACATCCATTTCATGTACAATTTGATTTCGTACGGAGAAAACTTCTCTCAGTTTCCTGAGATCATTAGTAATTTCGTGTGTGGGGATGTCAAATGCAGCTGCAGCTGTGCTAAGTTGTTCCACAGATTGCATACTGTAGGACGTTAAGTCATCGACCCATTCTTTTAACAAATAATTTCTTGGAGTTTTGTGGGTTATTACCTCAGCTATTAACGAAATACCTTTGTCATCTTCGCGCTTCAATTTTCTTTCCACAAAAGTAACAAAAGATTGGTGTACGCCCTCATTGGATCCAGAGGATGCTATCTCAGATAAAGTATCGCGGATTAACTGCTTTACGACTGAATCTATGCCTGCTGATGCAAAAGTTAGCATAGCCCTAAGCATATCTTGTTCTTGGTCTGTAGTTGTGCCCGCAGAGCCGCGCGCAGCCTTTAGGGACTCAAATTGACCCAAGAATGAATTCGCAGATTTAATCGCATTTTTTAAGATTACATGAGCTTTATTGCACTGCTCGTTAGCAGGCACCGAAGGATTTGAGTAAACAGGCATTACTCCTCCCAGCTTTCTATATCCCGAGCACCACTTGGTAAGCGTGAATAACCAGCATAACCCGGATAACCGGGGTAACCAGGATAGCCTGGATAACCCGGATAACCTGGATACCCACGATATGGATGATTCAATTTTTTGTAGAGTCGGTTTGGATTATAAATAGAGCCAATGTATTTACCTTTTGTACTATAAACATCTGCATCGCCCCAAGGCATCCAACCCACCCAACGAGCTTTATTATCGTAGATGTACTTTCCAATTCGGAAAGCAATCCATTGCCCTCCTGAATTGAATAAATATTGGACTGTTCTATCCATAAGTAAAATTACCTAACGGACAAAGTTATAATTGTCTTTTGGAATTTGATTGCCGAAATGGGATTGGCTCGCGAAGCGCTCGCCTCTGCAGCGGCCTGTTGCAAAACCCGCCGACTTGGGGAAGACTAGCGCAATCCCAACCGCAAGGACTAAAAAAAGACCGCTTGAAAGCGGTCAGTATACCTCATGGAGGGGAGCGGCTTCGAAAC
>JBEIOT010000259.1:0-1602 GCA_040377415.1 Azospirillum sp.
ACTCGGCTTCCTGTTCGGCTCGCTGGTGTCCACCCTGGTGGCAAACATTATGCCGCAAGAAGACTTCTACAGCTGGGGCTGGCGCTTGCCGTTCTTCGTCGGCGTGGGCATCGGTTTCGTGGGCTACTACCTTCGCCACCATGGTGAGGAAAGCCCGGTCTATGAAGAAGCCAAAAAAGACGGCGCACTTTCCAGCCGTCCGGTGAAAGAAGCATTCACCAAATACCCCATGAAAATGGTGCAAGGCTTCCTGGCTTACCTCTTCGTCACGGTGCCGTTCTACACCATCGCCATCTACTTCATCGGCTACTCCAGCAAAGTGCTGGGCCTGCCCGAGGACATGGCGCTTAAGATCAACTCCATCGCCATGCTCGCCATGTTCATCCTCATTTGGCCGATGGCGCAACTGTCCGACCGCATCGGCCGCAAGAAGGTATTGCTCGGCGCGATCATCGGCATGATGGTCGTGATTGGCCCCGCCTTCACGTGGATGCAGCAAGGCGCGGCACTCGCCGCCGCTGGCGACATGGACGCGGCCTTCATCAAGGTGGCCATGGGGCAAGCGCTTCTGGCGCTGATGCTAGGTTGGTACTTGGCGCCGATTCCAGCATTGCTGGTGGAGATCTTCCCCACCCGCATTCGCTACACGGGTATGTCGCTAAGCTACAATTTCTGCGCCATCCTTGGTGGCTTCACACCCGCCGCTTCGGCTTACCTGATCGCAAAAACAGGCGACCCGAACTCGATCATGTACCTGTTGATCGGCGCGGGCATCATCACGTTCTTCACGATGCTGCCCTACAAGGACCGCTGGAAAGACGCGCTGAAATAGCCGACAAACAAAAAGGCCACCAATCGGTGGCCTTTTTTATTGCTCGCCCGATACGAGTAAAATGGTCGGAATGACAGGATTTGAACCTGCGACCCCTAGTCCCCCAGACTAGTGCGCTACCGGGCTGCGCTACATTCCGACGTGGCAGTGGTGTTAGTGCCTCGGCTCACGCAACGCAATAAAAAAGGCTGCCTCTTTCGGGCAGCCTTTTCTCTGTTGCTATGAGCAGTTATTGCTTAGCTGGCCAGCGCCAGTGCCAGTTGCTCGCGCGCAGCCAGCAATTCGGCACGCAACGTTGAAAGCGTTTCGCGCGATGAGTTGCTCGTGGGAGCGGCTTCCATCACTGGTTCTTCGCCCAGCGCTTGCGCAATCTCGGCGAGGATGTCCTGACCGCCGACGAGGTTGTCGTTCACGCTGGCGGGCGGCACTTGCGCCATCCACTGTTCGCTGGTGAGGTTGCCGTCGATACCACGCGCGAAATCTTCAATGGCTTTCTTCGCGCCCTTGATGGTGTAGCCCTGCGCGTAAAGCAGGTGCTTAATTTGCGCGAGGATGTCGAGATCCTGCGGACGATAGAAACGGCGACCGCCATTGCGCTTGAGCGGCTTGATCTGCGAGAACTTGGTCTCCCAGAAACGCAGCACATGCTGCGGCACGTCGAGCGCTTCGGAAGCTTCCGAAATGGTGCGCAGTGCGGTCGCGGATTTTTCTTTTTTACGGTCGTCGGAGGGGTACGCAAAAAGCGTAGCGTCGGAACTTGCCATGGATAG
>JBEIOT010000132.1:0-5802 GCA_040377415.1 Azospirillum sp.
CGCTTTCTAAGATAGGATTGGCGTAGGCGCGTAGCGTGTCTTCGATCTCGGCATCACGAATGAGGCCAAGATTGCGCTTTTCCTGCGCTAACGCACCCAGCGGTGCAACTGCGAAGGTCAGGGCGGTGCAGGCGGCGATGAATCTACGCATAACCATGATTTAGTATGCCTTTGACGCAAGCACAACGATTACGCATTGGTTGCGTAGTGCCGTAGCTGCGCGAGTCGCGAAGCGGCAGGGGTTAGCGAAGCGAAGGGGACTAGGTCCCCTTCAACTATCAACTAGCCTTCCAGCATTTTGCTGAACCAGCCTTTGCGTTTGGGCTGGTTGCTGCTGCTTTCGCTGGCGATGGGCTTAGCGGAAGCAGCCAGATTGGTCTGCGCTTCCGAAAGCGGAACTACCACGCTGGGCGCTTGCGGGCGTGGCGTCATCGCTACGTCGCGGGCGCTCGGCACGGGGTTGCCATCGGCTTGGCGCACGGCATTGGCTGCAGCGGCGATGTCACCCATTTCGCGGTTCGCACGATCGGGGCGGTCGCTACGGTTGCGGCCACGGCCACCACGGCGGCCACGGCGACGATTCTCGTCTTCGGGGATCGGGTTGCCGTTTTCATCCAGACGCGGCGGACGCGGTGCGCGCGGCTCGTGTGCGATGGGGTTGCCGTTCTCATCGAGTTTAGGCTCACGCGGCGGACGCGGAGTGAACGGGATGGGATTGCCATTTTCGTCCAGACGCGGTTCGCGTGGGGGGCGCGGGGTGAACGGAATGGGGTTACCATTTTCGTCCAGACGCGGTTCACGCGGGATGGGATTGCCGTTCTCGTCTAAGCGCGGACCACGATCGCGGTCGCGATTGCGGCCACCACGGCGGCCACGGCGGCGGTTGCCATCGCGTCCACCTTCACGGGGAGCACGGTCGCCACGCGGTTCGCGGGGCTCACGGGGTTCGCGCGGTTCACGTGCTTCTTTCGGTTCAGCGCTACCGATGACGATATCATCGTCCTCGCGTGCTTCTTCGATGTAGGGCTCGTCAGTGTTCGCTTCGGTGGTGCCAGCGAAATTGAGGCTGCCACTGCGACGCGGTTGATCGTTGCCACGGGTGCTGCCACCGGTGCGGCCACGGCCACCACGGGTGCGGCGCTTCTGCTGCGGCTGTTTATTGTCTTCGTGCAGCTGTTCGCGGCCTTCAGCGTTCACCTTGATGAGGCGGTAATGGCCGGTGATGATGGCGGTATCCATCAGCACGACCACGTTCACCTTATAGCGTTCTTCCAGCGACTGGATGAGGGCGCGTTTGTCGTTGAGCAGGTGCAGCGCGGCTTCCGGATGCGTCGTCACGCGCAGGGTCACGAATTGGCCGTTAGCCGCCTCGTTCTCCAGGGTGCGGATGATCTGGATAGCAACCGTTTCCACCGAGTGGATGAAGCCGGTGCCGCGGCAATGGGGGCAGGCGTTGCCAGTCGCTTCGCTAAGGCTTGGGCGCATGCGCTGGCGGCTGAGTTCCATCAGGCCGAACATGCTGATACGGCCCATTTGCGTTTTGGCGCGATCGGATTTGATCGCGTCTTTCATGGCGCGTTCAACGGCCTTGCGGTTCTTGCCATAGTTCATGTCGATGAAGTCGACCACGATGAGGCCTGCCAGATCGCGCAGGCGCAATTGGCGGGCGGCTTCGACAGCGGCTTCAAGGTTGGTCTTCAGTGCGGTCTCTTCGACGTTGCGTTCCGGGGTCGAACGACCCGAGTTCACGTCGATCGCGATGAGTGCTTCGGTGATATGGATGACGAGATAGCCGCCGCTGGGCAGCTTCACCTGCGGGTCCATCATGCCTTGCAATTGGTCTTCGACACCCGCGTAAGCGAATAGCGGGGTGTTGGCTTTATACAGCTTGATGCGTGCGGCCTGGCTTGGCATCAGCATCTTCATGAACTCTTTGGCGTCGTTAAAGGCGGCTTCACCTTCGATGATCACTTCTTCCATGTCGCCGGTATATTGGTCGCGCAGCGAACGTTTGATGAGATCGCCTTCCTCGTAGATGAGGGCGGGGGCGGTGGCCTTCAGCGTGGTCTCGCGGACCTGGTTCCACAGCTTGATGAGGTATTCATAATCGCGGCGGATGTCGGCCTTGGTGCGGTCGATACCGGCGGTGCGAATGATGACGCTCATGCCGCGGTGGGTGCGCATTTCCGAAGCGACTTCCTTCAGGCGTTTGCGGGTGTCACGATCGGTGATCTTGCGGCTGATGCCGCCGCCCTTGGGCGAGTTGGGCATCAGCACGGCGCAACGGCCAGCCAGCGAAATGTAGCTGGTGAGCGAGCAGCCTTTGTTGCCACGTTCTTCTTTAATGACCTGCACCAGTACGATCTGGTTGCGCTTAATGACTTCTTGAATCCGGTAGCGGCGGTGGATGGAGCGGGTATTGCTGCCACCACGGTTCTGGCGCGAGCGGGTCTCTTCCGAATCTTCGCTGGCGGTCGTGGTGCTGGTTTCGCTGGTGGCACCTTCTTCGGCGTTGGCTGCATCGGCAGGCGACAGCGTTTCCGGCGTCACGTCGATCATGTCGGAGTTGGTGCTGTATTGTTCGGCTTGCAGCGGCTCGACCGAGTAAGGCAGGGCTTCTTCAGGTGCGAAGCTGTGCGACAGGTCCAGCGACGGTACTTCAGCGCTGCTGGTCACGGGGTTCGCTTCAGCGCTGCCGGGGGCAGCGTCGATCACTTGCGCGAGATGAGCGCGAGCATCGAACAATGCTTGCGGGGCGGGGGTGAGCGGGCTGGCTTCCTCGGCCATCAAATGGTCGGCCGGGTCGATCAACTCTTCGTCGATCTCGTCGCCTTCGTCTTCGTTATCGCGGCCACCGCGGCGCCCACCGCTTTTCTCGCGGGCGGCCTGTTCGCGTTCGAACGCGGCTTCTTCAGCTGCTTCCTCGGCTTCGGCTTCGGCGATCTGTTCGGCCAGCAGCTTCTGCTTATCATCGGCAGGCAGCTGGTAATAATCCGGGTGGATCTCGGCGAAGGGCAGGAAGCCCTGTTTGCCGCCGCCGTATTCGACGAAGGCCGCTTGCAGCGACGGTTCGACGCGCGTGATCTTGGCAAGGTAGATGTTGCCTTTGATCTGCGATTTGGCGGTGGAGGTGAAATCGTAATCGACGATCAGATCGTCATCGAGCACGGCGACGCGTGTTTCGCCCGCATGGGCAGCGTCAATAAGCATTCTCTTGGTCATGGTAGTCCCCTTGGTGTCGGGGCCGTCAGCCGAACGTGGCTCAATCGTAACTAGCCGCGCAACCCGTGGTGGGGTGGCGGAGATTCACAGGATAGTGGCAGGGCATGATTGGGCGCATGCGAAGCATGACGCGCACCTGCTGAAATATCTGGGATGTTTGCGATTGATGCCATGGTAGGTTGGGGCACCCAATGTTTAATGTTATTCCAAACCGCGTCGGCTGGGGCAGGTCTGTCTGCACATCCACGCTTTCGCGATAATTCTTTCGTGGTCGGCACTATACATGCAAATCCCTGCAAGGCAATGATTTTATTGTATTCACAGGCCTTCGCCCTAACCCGCGCATAATGCTTGTAATTGCCATCCTTTCGGCTACTCCAAAAGACATGCGTCGCCTGCTTGCTGCACTGTTGATCGCCTCCTTGCCGTTGCCCGTTATGGCCGCGGCCATCCTTGGCGTTGCGGTGGAGCGGGGCGAGGGCGGCATCGAGCGCCTGCGTTTCAGCACCGATCAGGCCATTACCCCCACTAAGGTCTTTACCCTCAGCGCGCCCGACCGGGTGGTCATCGATATCCCGACCTCAGCGACGAACGGCGTCGCCTTGCCAGCCGGATATAATGGGTCGCTTATTAAAGGATTGCGTTTCGGTCAGTTCGATGTGGGTACCACCCGCATCGTGGTCGACATGAACGCACCCGCTAAAGTTGTGGGCACGCTGACCATGCCACCGCAAGGCGGGCAGGGCCAGTTGCTCATCGACGTGGCGAATTTTGGCGGTGGTCCCGTGCCGACCCGCCCTGCCACCGTGCCCACGCCCGGCCCGCCGCCAGTAGCCACCACGGCTCCGGTCGCCGCGCCGTTCGGCACGAACACGCCGCCGTCGGCCGTTGTATCGCAGGGCGACAAACCCCTGATCATCATCGATGCCGGCCATGGCGGGCAGGACCCAGGCGCCATGGGTCTGCACCAGACGCGCGAGAAGAACGTGACCTTAAGCTTCGCCAAAGCACTGAAGGAAGGCCTGCTGCGCACCGGGCGTTACCGTGTGGCGCTGACGCGCGAGAGCGATAGCTTCATTATGTTGCCCGAGCGCGTGAACATCGCCCGCCGCATGAAAGGTGACATCTTTATCTCGCTGCATGCCGATTCGAACCCACGCCCCGAAGCGCGCGGCCTGTCGGTCTATACGCTGTCGGAAACCGCGTCCGATGAAGAAGCCGCCGCGCTGGCCGTGCGCGAGAACAAATCCGACGTTATTGCTGGCATGGACCTCAACACTGCCGATGAAGACGTCGCCAGCATCCTCATCGACCTGGCCCAACGCGAGACCATGAACAAGGCCAGCCTGCTGGCCGAGCGCGTGGTCGACAGCCTGCATCCCAAGATCACCGCCTTGCCGAATACGCATCGCTTCGCTGGCTTCCGCGTACTTAAAGCGCCGGATATCCCATCCATCCTCGTCGAGATCGGCTTCCTTTCCAACCAGCAGGACGAGCGCCAGCTCCTGTCGAAGGAATATCAGGGGCTGGTCACGTCCTCGCTCATTAAGGCCCTTGATGGGTATGTAAAAAACGACCGGTAAAAAACACTAGCAAGCAAAGCGCGTCCTGCTAAGTTGCGCCCCCATTTATGACCAAGAAGAAACCCGCACCGAAGTTCATCGAACAACTGCCCACGCGCGAGCATTTCGCGCAGGCGGGTGGCGCTATCGCGCAGCTGTTCGGTCGCGTGAAAGCTCGCTTCAAGCCATTCTGGCGTCGTTTCAGTGGCTCGCTGCGCACGCTACCCAAAGCCGCGCGCTGGTTGCTTGGCATCGGCATGATGGGGTTCATCTTCGCGATGCTCGCGGTCGCACTCATCTTCGTGCATTATACTAAAGATCTGCCAAGCACCGATCAGCTGGCGAACTATGACCCTGCGGTCGTCACGCGTCTTTACGCCAACGACGGTAAGCTGATGGCGGAATACGCCGTTGAAAAACGCTTCTTCCTGCCGCTTAGCGCGATCCCTAAAACGGTGCAGCAAGCATTCATCTCGGCCGAGGATCGCAACTTCTACACCCACCAAGGTGTCGATTTCATCGGACTGCTTCGCGCCATTAAAGAGAACGTCAGCAATGTCGGCTCGGGCCGTAGCATGGTGGGTGGTTCGACCATTACGCAGCAGGTGGTGAAGAACTTCCTGCTCACCAACGAGAAGAGCTTCGAGCGCAAAATTAAAGAGGCCATCCTCGCCAACCGTATCTCTAAGACCTACAGCAAAGAGAAGATCCTCGAGCTGTACCTGAACGAAATTTATCTCGGCCAAGGCACGTACGGTGTTGCCGCGGCGGCAATCAATTACTTCGGCAAGTCGCTTGATGAATTGAGCATCGAAGAAGCCGCCATGCTCGCAGCCATGCCGAAAGCACCGGCTTATTACGACCCCGCGAAGAACTACGACCGCGCGCTGCAACGCCGCAACTACGTCATCAACCGCATGAAGGGCGATGGCTTCATCGAACAAGAAGAAGCCGAGCGCGCGCTTCGTACCCGTATCACTGTAAAAGAACGCAGTGCTGCCGATGTTGCCCATGCCGA
>JBEIOT010000113.1:0-6486 GCA_040377415.1 Azospirillum sp.
GGACGCTTTAGTCCCGGCGATGGGTCGATCAAGCTGAGCGTTCATGCGCCCGATACGCTGACGGATGAAAAACAGATCCATCGCTGGGCCGATCAATTCTTCAAATTTGCCTTCCGCGATCAGGCCGAAGACGTGAAGGTCGATGCATTGCCGACCAAAGAAGGCGCGCTTATTGGGGTGACGCTTACAGGCCGTGCTGCCGACCGTTACAAAACCATGATGCGCAACCTGGATGACGCCGAACTCTCCCTCCAGAAAGAATCGCCCGTACTCGAGCGCTAGGCGAAGAAACAGTGTAATGACCAAGGGCGGCTGGCAATCACCGGTCGCCCTTGCTATATCAGCCGCATGACCGAATCCGCCATCAGCATCCAAGGCCTGAAAAAAACCTACCGCGACCGCAAGTCGGGGCAGGAGAAAATTGCGCTACACGGCATCGATCTTGAAATTCCGCGTGGCTCGTTCTTTGGCCTGCTCGGCCCCAACGGTGCAGGCAAATCCACACTCATCAACATTATGGCGGGCTCGGTGGTGAAGACGGAAGGCTCCGTCGCCATTATGGGTCATGACATCGACCGCGCCACGCGCAGCGCGAAAATGTCGATCGGCATCGTGCCGCAAGAGCTGGTGCTCGATACGTTCTTCACCGTGCGCCAGACGCTGGAAATTACCGCCGGTTATTATGGCATTCCCAAAGCCCGTCGCCGCACCGATGAAATTATCGAGGCCATGGGCCTGAAGGATAAAGCCAACAGCCCAAGCCGCCGCTTGTCGGGCGGCATGCGCCGTCGTTTGCTTATCGGCAAGGCGCTGGTGCACACGCCGCCGGTACTCATTCTCGATGAACCCACCGCGGGTGTCGATGTCGAATTGCGCCACCATTTGTGGAACTATGTGCGCCAGCTGAACAAGGCGGGCACCACCGTGCTGCTCACCACGCACTACCTTGAAGAAGCCGAGGAACTCTGCGACGAGATCGCCATCATCAACCATGGCCGCATCATCAAACGCGACAGTACCAAAGCCATGATGCAAGGCGTGGATAGCAAAGAGGTGATGTTCACGTTCGCCAAACCCATTGCCGAAGTTCCCGCCGCACTGGCGGAGCAAAGCAGCATTCGCGATGGTAAGCTGGTGGTGAAATACCAACCCAGCAAAGCGGCGATGGAAGATGTGCTTAAACGCGTGCGCGAAGCAGGCTTGCTCATTCAGGATATCTCCACGCACGAGGTCGAACTCGAAGATTTGTTCGTGGCGCTGACCAGCGACGCCGCCTAAGCGAAACGCCCTTCTTTCAGGAAATGCACCACCTGCGCCTGCACGGCTTTGTTGGCGGGCATGAAGCTGTGCGAAGCGCGCAGCACGACATGGGCATGCGCTTCCTCGGGCTTCGTGTGCGCCACGGCGACCTTACCGTCATTCTCCTGGCCGATGATGAGGGAGCACAGAGGATCGACCGAGAAATTGCCTGCCACCACACCGATCTCTCCGGCAGCAATCGGCACATGCACCGCCTGCGTGCAAAGCTGCTGCCCGGCAAGTCCATAGATCCAGCGATAGGGTGGGAAACGCTGCAGAAGATCTGCCACTTCGCTGCCCCGATTGGGCGTGCCCAGCATGACGATGCGACCGAGTGTGGCCAGCGGATAGGCGTGTAAATAATAGCGGATCAGCAGCCCGCCCATCGAATGGCCAACGAAATGCACGCGGTCGGTCTGTCCGGCGAGAAAGCTCTCAATGGGCTTATGCGACCACTCGGCCAGCCCCGTGAGGTCGAGCCGCCGCGACGGATAGTCGACATTCAGCACGCGATACCCTTCGGCCAGTAAACGCCGCGCAAGGCTACGCATGCTGCGCGATGAGCGCAGGATGCCGTGGAACAGGATGACGGAGTCGGTCAACTAGCGTAGCGGGGTGATGCGCGGGCGATCATCGGAATAGATGACGGCCACGCGGGTGCCCGGAGCGATCATTACCTGATCTTGCTGGATCACGGCGATGGCATTGCTGCCGGTCGTGTCCATGGCGATCGATTGGTTGATGTCATCACTGACCGAGCTGCCGCTGTTCACGCGGTAGTCGCGCTTGCTAACGGTGCTATTGCTGGCTTTCGCGCCATCGATCTGCACGATGTATTCGTTGCCGGTCGAGGTGCTGAGCTGGTCTTCGGCAGCCGAACCGAGCATCGCGCCCGCAAGTACGCCGCCAATGGTGGCCAGGCTGCGGCCCGAACCGCCGCCAATGGTGGAGCCGGCAACACCGCCGAGCGCACCGCCCGCGACACCGCCGAGCACGTTGCGCTTACTGCTGTCGCTATCTTTCACGGTGACGGCGCGTGCCGAGATCACGGTGCCATAAACGACCTTACCGACGGGCGCGCCCGAAGTGTAAGTCGAGGAATCAAGGTTACGACCGCACGCGGCAAGCGACAGGGCGGCAACGGTAACGAGAACGATATTTTTCATGCTTAAGCTCCATAAGGGTAGGCGCATGGTTTAGCAGAATCAGGGGAATGTGCAACGGCTAGCGGCTGACGCGGCTAGTGCCATAACGGCCCGGGCGATAACGATCGTTACCGCGGTTGCGACTTTCTTCGCTGCCACGCAGCGCGTTCACGCGATCATTGCTGTTTACGGCATTGCTCGGGTTGTCGTTGCTGTATCGGCCATCCCACGGGTTACGAGGGTCGTCAAAACCGGTGCGTGCGGCGTCCACATCAGAACGGTTACGGCCATTGGTGTTGTCGTAAGGGTAACGCGCTTCTAGATCGCTGGTATTTTGTGGATCAGCATCCTCGTCGCGTGCGGCGCGGTTGCGATAGCCAACATCCGAGCCACTATTGCGGGCATTGCGCCAGTAATCGGCGTTGCGATCGCCACGGCTACCTGCGCGGTAAATATCGGCGGGCCTGTTGGTCGTTGTATTGGTTGTGGTCACGCCGTTCGTAGTCGAACTCGTGCTGGTGCTGGTCGTAGTGTAAATTCCAGGCGTAGAGCTTTGTGCCCCAGCGGCCTTGGGCAGCGACAGGGCCAACACGGCAATCACAGCAGCGCCAGCGTAGATCCAGACATGAAAATGCGGGTTCGATAAATGCATAAGCCCACAGTAATACCGGATCGCATCAAATTTCCATGAGAATTGCGTGCACGGTGCTTGGCAAGGTAGGGGCAGGCGGCTAGAACCACGCCCAATGCACCCGTAGCTCAACTGGATAGAGCGTTGCCCTCCGAAGGCAAAGGTTGAAGGTTCGACTCCTTTCGGGTGCGCCATCTTTCAAAGAACAGCGTATCGAGAATTTATCCGCCGCGGCCTAGGGTCGGGGTTAGCTATCCTGCAGGTAAGTTCCACTTAACGCATCAGGAGGATTTTATGGCTATCACCCATCGTTTAAGCAGCGGCGCGCAGCCGCTCCCCTCGCAAAAACATGATGAACGTACAAGCTACGCCACCATGCTGGTGCTTATCGTCTTGGTGTCGCTGGCCGCGCTTATCTATGGCTATTCGACCAGCGATAGCGACACTATCGACAGTATGACACTGGCCGAAACAACTCCGGCGACCGATGGCTCGACAAGCTCGCTGACCGGTACGGTGCTGACGCCCTCCATTACCACCCCGGGCGCTCCCGATACCACGACCACCGAAAGCACGAATGTCCCGACCGACGGCATTCGCTAACGAATGGAGCGGGGATCCTGATCCTTCGGTAAGCGTCCCCGCTCCTTTTATCCCTCTATGGTTGCAATTTGTGGCATGTCTGCCAGCATGGCGGGATGGTTGCGCCGCCCCATGACCCCATAAAGATCCTGCCTGTGGTCCTCGCGGGTGGGGTCGGTGCACGACTTGCGCCTATTTCCACGCCCGAGCGCCCCAAACCCTTCGTGCCACTGGCCGATGGTACTAGCTTGCTAACGCAAACGCTGGAGCGGTTGAAAGCTCCACAATTCCTTTCACCCTTGATCATTGGTCGGGCGCAGGACCGCTTCGCCCTGCTGAATCACGCCCGCGCTTGTGGGATAACGCCTGCTGCCATACTCCTTGAGGAAAGTGGCCGCAACACGGCCGCCGCCGTGTCCGTCGCTGCCCTGTGGGCACAGGCAACGCACGGTGGGGATGTTTGCGTGGCCATTCTTCCCGCTGACCACTTCATCTCACCCGCGCACGCCTGGCATCATGCGCTGGCGCAGGCCGCCATGGCCGCCCAGCAAAGCAAGGCCATTTGCCTACTGACTGCTACTCCGCGCGAGGCCGATCCGTCCTTCGGCTATGCCGTGACAGGCCATGCCACAGCCCGCCACCCGTGGCAGACCATCACCCGATTCGTCGAAAAACCCGCCGACCCACAGACGCTGATCGGGCAGGGAGCTCGCTGGAACATGGGGCAGTTCATTGCCAGCGCCGACCAGTTCCTTACAGCCCTGGCTGACCATGCACCGGCAGTTCTGCAAGGGGCACAAACGGCGCTGCGCGAGGGCCAACAGCATTATGAATTCACCGAATTGGGGCGCTGGCCAGCCAACACGCCAAGCCTGCCGTTCGATCGCGCGGTACTAGAGCACGCGCCCGGCGTGGCCGTGCCCTTTACAGGGCAATGGCAGGATCTTGGCCATTTAAGCTCCTGGAAGGCATTTACAGGGCTCGATCCCGAGTATTATGCGCAGCAACCCGTGCGCACGGACCGACCTTGGGGTTATTTCGAAAGTATTCAACTAAGTCTCAATGAACTAATAAAGCGTTTAATCATTTATCCAGACTGCCGATTGTCACTTCAACGGCACCAGCAGCGATCCGAGCATTGGCGCGTGCTGGCGGGGGTCGCTTATGTCGAACTCGATGAGCAAGTTAAGCGTCTGGAAATAAATGAAGAAATCGCTATCCCATCCGGTAGTTGGCATCGCTTAGGAAATCATCACACGGACATTCTTATTATCGAAGAAATACAAATAGGTAAATGCGATGAAAATGACATCGAGCGGGTCGAAGATGATTACGGCAGAAAATGATTAGAAATCATTTATAATTTATATAATAGTAAATAATATATAACTCTGCACAAATTAAACAATAATTCAGGATAAAATTAGAACGGCAAAAATTGCCGCAATATTGATATTAAATAGTTATTAAAGCTTCAATTGGTCTAATCTTGATTGATCATTCTTGCCTTCTTAATAGGCTCCTCAGTCGAACAAGATTTGTTGACCCTCCTGTAAAATAACGAAGCTGTGACTAACTCCGGGATAAGATCGGGATAAATGTGCATGGCCTAACAAAGCCCCTAGCAATCTGTATTTTAAGCACTATTTAGTATGTGCAATACACAGGGATTTCCAGATTGACCAAGGCTGATTCTGCCCTGATGATGGGCTCAAGTCCAAGGGCAGTGCTAGACATCCAGACGATCGCTACCGCTTCCTACTGCCGACTACCATTACTAGATATAGTAGTGAGTCAAAATGGGGCCCAACACCCGTCGACACCTATTTTGCTAGGTGCGATATTGTTGCCACAGCATTGTTTTATATGATTTTATGTCTTATCAACAAAATAATTTATCGGCATATATGATTTTCTGTGTAGACAGACCTATCACAAGATGTAGTGTCCTTCTTCCGCTGCGCACCCAATCTTCTTTAAGGTTGGAAAATGGCGGGTCGGACAGGGTGGCGGGGGCCAATCCTGACCGGACTACAAGAAACCACGATCAACACTATGGGGTGTGACCATGCCGATTAACGCCAGCGAAATCTCCGTCGACTACAGCCGCGACAGCTACCTCACCGATTTCGGTAAGGCGACGTTGGATGACCGCTACCTGCTGCCGGACGAAAAATACCAGGACATGTTCGCCCGCGTCGCGAGCTTCTATGCCGACGACGCCGACCACGCGGCCCGCATCTACGACTACATGTCGAAAATGTGGTTCATGCCTGCGACCCCCATCCTCTCCAATGGCGGCACCACGACCAGCGGCGACAAAGCGCGCGGTCTTCCCATCAGCTGCTTCCTGAACGAGACCGACGATTCGCTGCAAGGCATCGTGGATCTGTGGAACGAGAACGTCTGGCTCGCCTCGCGCGGTGGCGGAATCGGTTCGTACTGGGGCAACCTGCGCGCGCTCGGCGAGAAAGTCGGCCGCAATGGCAAGACCTCGGGCGTGGTTCCGTTCGTGCGCGTACAAGATTCACTCACCCTCGCGATCTCACAAGGTTCGCTGCGTCGCGGTTCGTCGGCGGTCTATCTCGACATCTCGCATCCCGAGATCGAAGAATTCATCGACATCCGCCGCCCGACCGGTGGCGATCCCAACCGCAAAGCCCTGAACCTGCACCACGGCGTGGCCGTGACCGACGCGTTCATGGAAGCGGTCGAGAAGGACGAGAAGTGGGACCTGCTTTCGCCCAAAGACAAACACGTGGTCGACACCGTGAAAGCGCGCGACCTGTGGGCGAAGCTGCTCACCACCCGCATCGAGACGGGCGAGCC
>JBEIOT010000009.1:0-16331 GCA_040377415.1 Azospirillum sp.
ATGGCCGGGTTCCCCGGCGTGCGCGCGATCGCCGAGCGGTTCCCGCAGGTCTACTGCTCGGTCGGGGTGCACCCGCACGAGGCGTTGGAAGATTGGGGCCTGGATGCCGAGCGGCTGATTGCCGCCGCCCAGCACCCCAAGGTGGTTGGCATTGGCGAGACCGGGCTTGATTACTATTACGAGCACTCGCCACGTCAGGCGCAGCAGGAGCTTTTCCGCCGCCATATTCGTGTGGCGCGAAAGCTCGATCTGCCCGTCATCGTCCATAGCCGCGATGCCGACGACGACACGATCGCCATCCTCAAAGAAGAGCACGGGAAGGGGCCGTTCCGTTTCCTCATCCACTGCTTTAGCTCGACCGCGTGGCTGGCCGATGAATCAATAAAGCTGGGTGGTTATATTTCCTGCTCGGGCATCATCACCTTTAAGAAGTCACAAGAGCTACGCGATGCGGTGGCCAATGTGCCGTTAAATCGATTGCTGGTGGAGACCGATTCACCCTACCTTGCTCCCGAGCCGCACCGGGGCAAACCTTGTGAACCTGCTTACACGGCGCTCACTGCGAAGGCGTTGGCGGGCGTGAAGGGGGTGAGCGAGGAAGAGGTGGCTAAAGTCACCAGCGCCAATTTTTTCCGGCTCTTCAGCAAAGCCGCCATTCCGGCCTAGGTGATCCAAGCTAATTTTATACTAGAACTTGATGCTGAGCTCATCTTGAAGATGAACTTTATTTGATGAGTATTTATTGTTATTAAACAACATATAAAGCGATACTTTTAAAGTAATGGATTGCAATTAGACATGTGAGGTTATTCGTACAAATAGCTGATTTATATAGATAAAAGAATACCTGTGGATAAGTCGGGGCGCAACTAGCTCAACTTCCTGACTAGCATCATCTTTGCCTTGTGGATGAATTTACAGCAACGAATACGCCTAAGTCGATGTTTTATCTACGTGGCGGGAACAATGTGCTGAGCATGCGATGCCATCCAGAGCACAACGGTCCAGGTGATGATGGCATAAACGCGAGCCAGAAGGACGGCCGCCGAGCCAATATCCTTGGCTTTTTTTGCTAACGGATGACGCTCGGGGCTGGCTTTATCGGTCACAGCCTCGATGGCCGTATTGATGGTCTCAACGATGAGGATGGGAATGGTTGCGCCGATGAGGAGCAGCCATGTGAGGATGCCGATCTCATGGATGAGCAGCAGGATGCTGGCGATGAGGAAGCCAAGCACGAACTGGATAGCCGAGACCCGGAAGGAGTGATCGTCTTTCCACGCGCAGCGCAAGCCATCGCGGGAGTGTTTGAAGGATCTGAACATACCAAGCATGATGGACTCACTATCGACGATAACGTATAAACTGGCGATATGTCGCTGTGGCTGGCTTGAATGCCCATCCATTATTTCCATAATACATATTATGCGACATCAGGTGGATATGAGGAAGCCATCGATAAGACTGTCACTTTCGCCCACTTGCGCCATTCAACCTCAGCATTTCACTCATATCAGCTAGACGCTCCGCAGGCATCGGCTCGCGCACGATGGTCGTCGGCTTCTCTGCCAGCCTGTCATTTGCCTCTGCCAGTTCACGCTGAAGGTTTTCAGAAGTCAGTGCCCGTGGCGGATACTGGCGGCGACGGCCAGTGCGTGTAGCGGCCCCAAGAAGATGGCGTAGCCAAGCAGGAACAGCAGGTTTTCGCTGAAAAGCTGATCTTGGCGCAGGTAGCTGACGCCAAAAATAATCACCGGAATGGCGAATGGCAGCACGATGATGCCGATGACCGCCCCCGCCTTGCGCTGGCCGGCCATGAGGCCCGCCGCCAGCTGGTACAGGAACGTGAATGCCAGCCCGCCCACGGCCAGCCCGAGCCATATCTGCAGCCACTGGGCCACGGGCAACGCCAGCCAAAGCGCGCTCAGCGGCACGATCACAGCAATTTGAAGCAGCATGACGACATAGAATGCGAGGCTTTTACCCATGACGGTACCCTCGAGCGTCCACGGTAACAGCGGCAGTAGCTCTAGTTCGCCCGAATCGCTGTGCCGCTGCCAGCTTTGCGCTGCGCCCAATTGCATAGCAGCCAACAGCGCGACCCATAAAATGGCCACATTGACCCCTTCCGGCAGCCCCTCGGATGCCGGGAAAGCGAATGGAATGGTGAGTGTAATCGAGATGAATAAAAATGATATTACAATTAGTTCTTTTGTATTTTTTAAGTAATAGCTTAACTCTTTAATGAGTATGGAGAACATCGTGCCCTCCTTGCTTGGTCAGCGCATTGAGATCCAAATGCTGCACCTTGTCGCCCGAAAACTGGGCGTGGCTGGCAATCAGGATGATACCGCCCTGCTCTTGCCGACTTTCGATAATACCGTTGAGTAGACGCATGCCATCCTCATCGAGCCCCGCGGTAGGCTCATCGAGCAGCCATATCTTGCCGGGCTGGAGGATAAGGCGCGCGAGCGCCACACGCTGCTGCCAACCCGCGGAAAGCGTGTGTACCGGCACATCGGCAATGTCTTCGAGATCAAAGTAATGCAGCGCTGCATCCATCAGCTCACGGCTCTTGAAAGCGCGGGCCCAGAATGCAACATGGCTTTTGACGCTCATGCCGGGCTCGACACCGCGCTTGTGGCCAACATAAACGATACTGCGGGTGAAATCCGGGGCATCTTGCAAGGACTGGCCGTTGAATAATATCTGCCCACCCGCCAGCGGCAGCAATCCGGCCACGGCCTTAAGCAGGCTGGATTTGCCCGAGCCATTGCGGCCCGACACCAGCAGCACATCGCCGCCCTTAAGCCGCTGCGTCACCGGCGGAAGCACCAGCGCCCCTTCACGGGCGATGGAGACATCGAGCAGCTCAAGGTTGTCGCTTTTCATCCACTGCCTTATAAGTAATTGGTGCATTGCGCCACGCGCCGCACGAATTGGGTTGCCACAGGTTAGGGCTTTCTTAAAGCTATCGCGATAAAAACTACCAACAAAAAATTGCACACAGAGGATTTCTAACCATGAGCACGAGCAACAGCTTCAACGCAAAAACCACCCTCACCGCTGGCAAGCAGACCTACACGGTCTATTCCATCCCCGCTGCTGCGAAAGCCATGGGTACCGATTTTGCGACACTGCCCTTCTCGCTTAAGATCCTGCTGGAGAACCTGTTGCGCTACGAAGATGGCGGCACGGTGACGCGCGAGGATATCGAAAGCTTCATTCCCTGGATGAAGAACAAGTCGCACGCGCATGACATCGCCTACCGCCCTGCCCGCGTGCTGATGCAGGATTTCACCGGCGTTCCCGCCGTGGTCGATCTGGCCGCCATGCGCGACGCGGTCAGCAAAATGGGTGGCAAAGCCTCCAAAATTAACCCGCTTTCACCGGTCGACCTGGTCATCGACCACTCGGTGATGGTCGACAAATACGGCACCAGCGGCTCGTTCAAAGAGAACGTCGAGATCGAGATGCAGCGCAACATGGAGCGTTATGCGTTCCTGCGCTGGGGCCAACAGGCGTTCGACAACTTCCGCGTCGTGCCCCCAGGCACCGGCATCTGCCACCAGGTGAACCTTGAGTACCTCGCCAAAGTGGTGTGGACCAAGACCGAGAACGGCGAGACCGTCGCTTACCCCGATACGTGCGTGGGCACCGATTCGCACACCACCATGGTCAATGGCTTGGGTGTTCTAGGCTGGGGCGTGGGCGGCATCGAGGCTGAATCGTCGATGCTTGGCCAACCCGTCTCGATGCTTATTCCGGATGTGATCGGCTTCAAGTTGACCGGCCAAATGCAGGAAGGCACCACCGCGACCGACCTCGTGCTTACCGTGACCCAAATGCTGCGCGCCAAAGGCGTGGTCGGCAAGTTCGTTGAATTCTACGGCCCGGGTCTTGATAACCTGCCGCTGGCGGATCGCGCGACCATCGCCAACATGGCACCGGAATATGGCGCCACCTGTGGCATCTTCCCGATCGATGCCGAGACCATCAATTACCTAAATATCTCCGGTCGCGACGAGCAGACCATCGCACTGGTGGAAGCTTACGCCAAGATGCAAGGCATGTGGCGCGACGCGAACTACAAAGATCCCATCTTCAGCGACACGCTGGAACTGAACATGAGCAGCGTCGAGCCGTCGCTGGCTGGCCCTAAACGCCCGCAAGACCGTGTATCGCTTAGCAAAGCCAAAGAAGGCTTCGCTTCGGAACTGCCGAAACTCAACACCGGGAAATTGAAGGCTGGCGAGAAAGTTCGTGTGGCCGATGCGCAGTGGAACCTTGAGCACGGTAACGTGGTCATCGCCGCCATCACCAGCTGCACCAACACCAGCAACCCCTATGTGATGATGGGCGCAGGCCTCGTAGCGCAGAAGGCGCACGCGCTGGGCCTTACCTCGAAACCATGGGTGAAGACCTCGCTGGCACCTGGCTCGAAAGTCGTGACGGAATATCTCGAATCCGCTGGCGTGATGCCCGCGCTCAATGCGCTCGGCTTCAACCTCGTCGGCTACGGCTGCACCACCTGCATCGGCAACTCTGGCCCGCTGAACGACAACATCGAAGCCGCCGTGAAAGACAACAACCTCGTGGTCGCGTCGGTGCTTTCGGGCAACCGCAACTTCGAAGGCCGCGTGCACCCGCTGGTGCGCGCCAACTACCTCGCCAGCCCGCCGCTGGTGGTTGCCTACGCCATCGCTGGATCGATGAACATCGACATCACCACCGAAGCGCTGGGCACCGGTAAAGATGGCCAGCCCGTTTACCTGAAAGACATTTGGCCCACCCGCAAAGAAGTGAGCGACGCGGTGCACAAAGCCGTGACCCGCGAAATGTTCATGGCGAAATACGCCGACGTGTTCAGCGGTGAGAAAGAATGGCAGGCGATCGAGACCGCCGCAGGCCAGACCTATAACTGGGACGTGACCTCGACCTACGTGGCGAACCCTCCTTACTTCGAAGGCATGCAGCCGACGGCAGACGACAGCGCGTTCAAGGATATTCATGGCGCGCGCCTGCTGGCGATCCTTGGTGATTCCATCACCACCGACCATATCTCGCCGGCCGGCAACATCAGCAAGACCAGCCCTGCGGCTAGCTACCTCACAAGCCACCAGGTTCCGCCGACGGACTTCAACAGCTATGGCGCACGCCGTGGCCACCACGAAGTGATGATGCGCGGCACCTTCGCCAACACACGCATCAAGAACGAGATGCTGGATGGCGTCGAAGGCGGCTTCACCAAGTTCATTCCCTCGGGTGACCAGATGAGCATCTACGACGCCGCGATGATGTACAAGAACACCGGCACCCCGCTGGTGATCTTCGCGGGCAAGGAATACGGCACCGGTTCATCACGCGATTGGGCGGCGAAAGGCACCTTCCTGCTCGGCGTAAAAGCGGTCGTGGCCGAAAGCTTCGAGCGCATTCACCGCAGCAACCTTGTGGGTATGGGCGTTCTGCCGCTGATGTTCACGGGTGGTGCTACCCGCCAAAGCCTTGGCCTGAAGGGTGACGAGATCATCAGCATCGACGGCATCAGCAACAACCTGCATCCGCGCAAAGAACTGCTCTGCACCATCACCCGCGCCGATGGCAGCACCGTGACCACCAAATTGCTGTGCCGCATCGACACGCCGGACGAGCTGGAATACTACCGCCATGGTGGCATCCTGCAGTACGTGATGCGCCAGATCATGGGAACCGACCAGGCAAAGGCTGCATAATCTATGTCCGACCCATCCGCTCCCGCGCTGCTGATCGTTGACGATTCGCAGCTCGATCTGCGGCAATGGGGAAAGATGTTCGAGGCGCTGGGTTATCGCGTTGAAACGTTGCAGGCCGGCGATGATTTTTCATCGGTCGAGTTGCTGACGGAAAAAATGCGCGGCTTGGCCCCCGACATGATCCTAAGCGATTTCGACATGATGGGCATGAACGGATTCCATGTGCTTTCAGCCGCCAAGAAAGCCGCTCCATGGGCTCCGGTGATCCTGCATAGCGCTAAGCCTGATGAGGTTGCCCGCTTTTCGGGCATGACGATCAAAGCCCTCACTTCACCGGGATTTTTTCTCGCCGTGATGGAAAAGGGCCATGTGAAAGAGATTGATGCGGCCTTCAAAAATCATCTACAATCGCGCGCATAGGAGCAACGCATGACCCAACAGCCCCCGCAGACGCCCAACGACAAATACGATCCCGATACCGTTTCGCGCATCATCATGCTGCTCTACGGCAAGATGGATCATGGCGGCCCGTTCTGGTGCTACGTAGCGATCAAACCCTCCAAGTTCGAAGCCTTCAAGGCGGCTGAGGCCGCAGGCAGCATCGACCTGTACAACTTCGAGACATACGGCGAAGTGGTCGTATCGGCCGAAGGCCAGACCCCGCCCGAAGAAGTGACGTTGAAAGTAGCCGAGCTGTATGGCGCGGATGCCAGCACTTTCTTCCAACCCATCGACCCCATGGCCGAGATCGGCAAAAAGATCGACGAACTCAAAGCCAGCGAAGGCGAATAGTTTCTACTTCCCGTTCAGCCGCGGCAGGTGCCAGCCTTTGGCATAGGCCAGCATGCGCAGGCATAATGCCGTCAGCGCCACGATGGTGATGGCCGTATTATCGAGCAGTCCCGCACGGTCCAAGGCACACATCACCAGCGCCACCAGGATTGCGACCGTTCCATAGAAATCGCTTTTCAAAATGCTTGGCACATCGCCGATCAGTACATCACGCAACATACCGCCGCCCGCTGCGGTAAGGAACGCCAGCACGGTGACGCCGAATACAGGCAACCCAACAGCAAGCCCCGCCATGGTGCCGGTAATAGCGAATGCCACAAGGCCGATGGCATCGCAGAGCACAAAGATGCGGTGCTGCTCAAGGTCTGCCCGGCGGTGCAGCCCGAATAGCCAGCCGCACAAGATCACTGCGACCGTAAGCAGGAATGGCATGGTGTCCTGCAATACTAATGGTACCCGATTGATCAGCACATCGCGCAATGCACCGCCACCGTTGGCCGTGAGCATGCTGATGATGAAGATACCCATCGCATCAAGATGCTTGCGAACGCCCGCCAAAAATCCGCTTAGCGCAAAAGCCAAGCTGCCGATAAGATTACTGATGGTGATGATATCAAATTCCATCACTACCCCGCCCATTCATCGTAACGGCTGATGCCATCGTAATCATTATCGAAGCGGTCATTACCCGATTGCGGACGTGCCAGGAACGCGGTCGCGGGGTCCATAATTTGGTCAAGCACATCGCGCAGGCCAGCCTCTAGCTCTATTGGCACCGCCCGCTCCTGCGCGTCGCGCTTGCCGCTGGGCATGCCCCAATATTCTAATCCCGCAACCGCATGACCCTGCGCCGCGCGCATGCAGGCATAAGCCAACAGCTGCAACGCCTGCCCGCTTTCGATGGCATTCTTTTCCGGCGGTTTGCCCGTCTTGTAATCCACGAGGTACTCGCCCTCGATACGGTCAATCTTGCCGCGCAACAGCAGCGATCCATGCCTGGTCTCGATGGCTTGCTCGATACGCTGCTCGGGCTCGACCTTGCCCCTACGCTGTACCTCGCGGCCATTCACGTAGCGCAACGCTAGCATTAACCGCCGCAGCCAAAATAGCTGCACGGCGGGTCGTCCCTCAAATTCACGAAGAGCATCGCGCGCCATCGTGTCGAGCACTTGCGACGTTGGCTCGCCCTGTTCGGTCCAGTATTTGGCGAGTGCTTCTAAGGCGGCATGAATGACCGAACCAAGATCACGCGGCTCGGGCTCGGCGTCCAATTCATCCAGTGCACGCAGGCCAAGGATGGATTGTGCATAAATGCTGAACGGATCGGTAATGGCCTTGTCGAGCAGGCTGACCGACAGTTTTTCTGGACGTTCAACGGGCACAGGGCGCGGCGGCTCTTCAGGCGCGAAGGCCGCGTCGAACCGCTGCTGCGCCAGTTGGCGATAGCTCGCCGCTTCAAGCGTATGCAGGTCGATGTGCTGCGCTTGCGCCAACGTCAGCAATCGTTCGACATAGCGCGATGGCGCAACGGGCGAACCCGCTTCGCGCTGCGGATAGGTCAGGAATACTTCGCCGCATGAACCATGCATCAGCACGTCGTGCGCCAGCAATGTCGCATGCTCGGCCGCACCCGGCAGCCCCAGCTCGGCCTGTTGCGCCAGGTTCAGCCATGGGCTTTGGCCGTAAAGCCCCGGCCATAACCGGTCGACCATGTTGCCAAGGATAACGCGGTCGAAATTTTGCAAACGTGCTTCGACAGGGGTGAGCATCACCAGTTGCGGATGCGCATTGAACTGGGGCCCGCGCCAGCGTGCATCCAGCGCCTGCATCAGCAACGCGCTGAATCCATGCTGGTCGACGCTTCCCAGCAGGTCAGCGCCCGCGCATTGATCGAGCACTTCGCCGATCTTCTCGTGCGCCTGCCCAGCCATGGGCGCCAATGCCTGCAATATATCCTGCATCTGCACCACCCATGCCGATGGCATTTGTCGCGCGCGCGACAGATCACCGATGCGGCGCACCAGTGCGTGCAGCTCGCGATAGGCTTTGGTGTCGCGCAGCGTAGCGGGAACTGCTGGCAACTGCCCGACGATATGGCTGCTGACCCCACGGCTTTCCTGCTCGAAAAGATCGATCCAGCCGCGCCATTGCTCGGCATCGCCCAGCTGCACCAAACGATGGCGCAACAGCTGCACCAATGGCCGCACGGCTTCCGGCGCGGCGATGGTTTCCATGACGGCCACGACAAGGCTGCCCGATTCGGTCTGCGCCAGGCTGCCCTGGCTCAGGCGATTGGGCGTGACGCCATAATGCTGCAAATGCGCAGCGACACGCGCCATGAGTGATTCGTCCGGCGTGACCAGCGCGATGCGACCGTCGCCTTTCTCCAGCCCCTCGCGCATCAGCAGCGCGATCACGCGGGCTTCTTCCTCGGCATGCTGGCAGGCTATGAAACGCAGATGCTCGAATCGTTCCACCATCTCGGGTTTTGGCGCGCGCCATTGGCCCATGCCCTCAACCCGACACAATGCTTCAAGCCAAATGGAACAATATTTCGGGCCGACACCCAATGGCTGAACATCGCTTGCGCGCAAGCCGTTACTATCCAGCAAATGCTTCAGGTGAAAATACGGGTGGCTTTCGTGCACAGTGTCCCATGCGGTCGCCTCCATGCGTGGATCAAGCCCGGGCAGGATCACATGCCCCTGCTCCATGTGCGCGATGGCGGAAAGCAGCGCCGCGGTTGCGGGTTGCGAAGCAGTAGAGCCCACTGCGAACACGGGATAGCTCGGTGGGTTTGCTTCCCACGCATCCCGCAACGCGTTGAGCAAATGCACCTCGTGCGCGGCAGCAGTGGTGTAGCCACGCTCGGCTTCCACCTCGGGCCAAATGCTGCCGACGATATCGAGGAACGCGACGGATTCTTTCCAGTGTTCGGCGTAATCGCCACGCACTAATTCATTTAGTTTGTTGTAACTGAGGTCGATGCCGGCGCGCACGCAACGGTCCTGCAGGTCAGCAAGATAATCGGCGAGCTGCAATGCATGCTCCACGCGCAAACTACTTTCAGTGACTTGTCGGCCAGCTGCGCGGTCACGTTCAAAACGCGCGCGTTCATACAGCATCACCTGCAACGCCAGCAGGTATTGACGTGTCGCGGGGCTCATGGCCGGCGGAATTGATCGTAGTATGGGCAGGGCCTCGTGACCGAGAAGCGCCAACATCTCATCGCCCACATCGGCCAACGAGATCATGCGCGGCAGTAGTAGCGTGCCATCGCCCGCCAATTCGCGGAACGCTTCGCGCAGTGCCGTCGCCGCGCGACGCGTGGGCAGCAGCACCACCGCATCGGGCAGTTCGGTTTTATCGACGCGCGCTAAAATGAACTCCGCCGCCAAAGCAGCAAGGTCAGTTCCGGGATAGTTACTGTAAAATCGCGCAGCGCTCATGGGCGCAGCTTAGTCGATGCCTAGCGCTTGGCAATGCCGATAAGGCGCTGTTGCAGTTCTTCCTGCAGGCGACGACGGATCTCGTCGCGATTGTCCGGGCGCAGGCGGAAGCGTTGACCAAGCTTGCGGAAATCATCGTCCGATAGCGGCAGGTCGAACATGACCTCGTCACTCATCATCGAATCCAGGCCGATCATCTCGCGCAAAATGTCGCGCACGCGCACACCGCGCGTCAGCGCCATGTCGATCATCACTTTGGCCGAGCGTAGGTCGCAACGCACGCGATCCGTTTCCGGTGGGAACACTTCATCGAGCGATAGGTAGCTGTTCTCACGCGTGGTGAGGAAGCTGGGCAATGGCGGCATTTCGGCCGCCATGATGGCTTCCATTGCCGGCTGCGGACGGATCTCGCTGCGGCCTACGTGAATGGATTCAGGCGCAGAGCCGTTCATGCGGCGGAAATCAGGGCGCGGTGCGGGCGTAATTTCATCGTGACCGAACAATGGCGGCTCTTCATTGTTCAGCAACAGCGGCTCTTCCACGGGCTTCGGCATATTGGCGGCAGCGAACGATGCGGCGGGTTTATTGATGACTTCTGGCACCGGCACATGCGGCACGGGCTCGGCGATACCGCCGATATCTTCCACCGGGCGATAGACCGTGACCATGATGCGGCTGTCGCCGCTCGCATCTTCGTGCTCGATCTCGAGCGCGCGGTCGCCGCTATCGGCCACCAGTAAATTATAATGGAATTGCTTCACCTGACGGCCAAGGCTGGCGGTGCTCATGCGGCCAAGCAGCACGGAACCTTCGACCCAATCGACGGTTTTGGTGTAGCGCGCCGCAGCCCAGTCGTGCTCGCGGCCCATATCAATTTTGCAGCGAATGGTCTTGGCGGTGCTGGCTTCGGTGAAGAAGCTCAGCGCATCGCGGCCGAACCACTGATCCTGCTCGGCGTCGGAAAGTTCACGCGAAATGGCGAGGTAAAAACCTTGGTTATCTTCGGCCACGGTCATCGAAAAGCGCTGGTCGCCGCCGACATCGAGCCCATAACTAATTTGGATGTCGCTGCCAAAACGGTAGGTACGAACCTGCGTAATGGTCGCGCGTTTTCCCGCCAATTGCGGCAGCGTGCTGCTGGCCGCAAAGCTAAGGACACTGCCGGGACCCAGATTGTTGAGTTTCATGCTCGGCTGACGTAGCGCCGTCGCACCGTTTTGAGCGGGCGCCGACTGGGGGTTATGTCTCATATTAAACATCATGGGCCGTTAACTATTGGTTAACCAAGGTGAAGGCAAGCAGCGAAGTATGAAGCTTTTGTGAACCGCTACTTCTTGAGCAGGCGCGACTGGTCGCGCTTCCACTCCCGCTCCTTGATAACCTCCCGTTTTTCAAACTTTTTACGGCCAATGCCGACCGCCAGCTGCACCTTAGCCCAACCGCGATTATTGAAGTACACCGAAAGCGGTACCAGCGTAGTGCCTTTGACCTTCAGCAGGCCAATGAGTTTTTGCACCTGTCGTTTGGAAAGCAGCAGCTTGCGGCCACGCAATGGCTCATGGTTATTGCGATTTCCTTGTGCATATTCAGGGATATGGGCGTTCCAAAGCCATATTTCGCCTTCTTTATGGCTGGCGTACGAATCGGCGATGTTGGCGCGCCCTGCCCGCAGCGATTTGACCTCGGTGCCCAAAAGCTGGATACCAGCCTCCATTTGCTCCTGGATGTCATATTCGAACCGTGCGCGGCGGTTGATCGCAACTTTCGTGTAACGATCCTGATCGACGGCTCCATCCGACTTTTTCTTCTTTTTGGCGGCCGCTTTCTTGGGTGCAGTTTTCTTGGGCGCGGCCATGGCTTAGGCCAGCTTAGCCGCGCGCAACGCCTCGCGGATCTGCGATTGGGTCGATTCGGATGGATCGACCAGCGGCAAGCGCATGGACCCATCGGAATGTTTGAGCAGCTTGCTGGCCCACTTCACCGGCATCGGATTGGTCTCAAGGAACATGGACGTAATAGCGGGCACCAATGGCGCATGCAGCGCCCTCGCCTCGTCATATTTACCAGCGAATGTTAGTTCCTGAACCTGTGCGGTAAGCTTGGGGGCAAGGTTCGAAATGACGGAGATCACACCATGGCCGCCTTGTGCGTTGAAGCCGACCATCGTCATATCCTCGCCCGAAAGCTGCACGAGACGGTCGCCGACGAGATGCTTGAGCGTGGAAACACGCGCCAGATCACCCGTCGCGTCTTTCACACCGGCGATGTTGGGAATCTCAGCCAATCGAGCCAGCGTGGTATCGCTGATATTCACCACGGATCGGCCCGGTATGTTGTATACGAATATTGGTAGCCCTGTGGATTGGGCGATGGCTTTGTAATGCTGGTACAGCCCTTCTTGCGACGGCTTGTTATAGTACGGCGCCACCACGAGGCATGCATCCGCACCCGCTTTTTCGGCGTATTTGGTGAACTCGATGGCTTCGCTGGTCGAGTTGCTGCCGGTACCGGCCATCACCTTCACGCGGCCTTTGGCCATTTTTACCGAACGCAGCACAAGGTCATTATGCTCTTGCGGGCTCAGCGTTGGCGATTCGCCCGTGGTACCGCACGGCACGATGCCGTGGATGCCCTGTTCGATTTGCCACTGCACGAACAGTTCGAATTGCTCATGGTCGATCGCACCGCCTTCTTTGAAGGGGGTGAGAAGCGCGGTGTAAGCACCGCGGAAAAGTTTGATAAGTTCGGTCATAGCGGCCGCACAATAGCGACGAGCGCCGCGCAGTCAATTGCTTGTTGCCTTTACGAACGCGGGCCGCTAACCAGCGTGCACTCGGAGTGTAGCGCAGTCTGGTAGCGCACCTGGTTTGGGACCAGGGGGTCGTAGGTTCGAATCCTACCACTCCGACCATCGACCTGCGGTCGAGGGCCGGAGTGGTGAACAGATTGATAACCTAATTCAACTGGACGCTTAGCGAACCCAGTGAGCTTAGCAACAGCGCGCAGGCCAAAGGCCGAGCACATCCTTCCCGTCACTTGCTCCGCGCATCCCGCAAAACCCACTTGCTCAAACTAAATCCGCCCATTATACCCCCTCACCTTACCAGTGTCGGGGCGTAGCGCAGCCTGGTAGCGCGCCTGCTTCGGGAGCAGGAGGCCGGAGGTTCGAATCCTCTCGCCCCGACCATTCCAAAACAAAAGGCATCCAAACGGATGCCTTTTGTTTTGGGCTCAGCAGATAAAATTTAGCGCTGCGATTGCTGATCCGGCTCGCCCTTATTCTTATCAACTTCTTTTTGTGCCCAGCTTTTTCCCTCTGCTAAATCGATCCATGATGTGTCGTGGGCTTCACCTAACTCCTCTTTGACTGCGGCAGCAGCTAAGACCTTAATAAAATCCTCAGTTTTTAAGCTAGGGTCGATGCCAACATTGACTACCCCCCTCCCCATATAAGCAACGCCAGCACTATGGCGTCTTCCTTCAGTAAACTTCATCTTGCTTTGATATGCCCCAAGCTCCAGCACAAATTTTCCATCCGTAGTTAAGGTTAGTTTATATTCTTCTAATACACTCTCAATAACAGGGTCATAATTCTCTAAAAGAGCATTACCTCTTTTCCAGCTTTCGCGAAGCTTACGAACTGAATTTGCAAATACAGTAGTTACGTGAACAGCACTTGCTGGACTAGGTGCTAGACCTGCATGCAACACTGCACTACCCAGCTTAGGAACTTCCCATTGGGTAAAAATTTTTTCTATTTCAGCAGATTCACGATCGTAATCCTTTTTATGCGCATAAATTGTATGAGCCAATTCGGGCGACAATTGAATGCATTGCTCAAAATATTGCTTACGGGCCGCATTGCAAGCGGGCTCTTCTGCAGCAGATCGAGCTTTTTCTGCTTTCGTAACGCCCATGCTCACATACTCCCAAAAACTAGAGGGAGGGGCTTTGCCAACCCAATAATCTTCTTTAGCTTGGTTTTCGATTGCTTCAGCTTTCCTCAGCTCCGAGAATAAGTAGCCTAATTCATCAATTGTTTGAATTTTTCTCATTTAAGGGCCTCAACTAAAGAGTGACGTTAGCTTCAATTTTTTTAGTACCGTGGAGCGGCTGAAGATATTGAGAATTAGTAACCTTTGTAGCAGGCTTATTAGGCGCAAGAGTTTCAAGAAGTATAGGTTGGGTAGCTGCACTTGCTGCAAAACCAACCAAATCACCCAAGTGATTGGCCCAAGGATTGTTCTTCAATCCATCGATCTGCACACGAATCGCAGCCGCATGTTCATCGGCTTGACCACCAAGAACATCTGGCGATGCAATATAGCCCGCAAATTGATGGACCATTTCGTCCCGTTTTTCGAGGGGTTGGCGCGCGATCAAATCAGCCGTTGCGGCGATGACTGTGTGGTCGACGCTTTCGTCAGGCTTCACACCACTGCCATGCCCTTTGGATGATAAGGTCATTAAAATTTCAGCGATCACGTTTGCACCAACAAAGACCGCGCGCCCTTTGACAGTATCGGTTACGAGCGGGTCTTTCTTTTGCAACTTATTCCACGTTCCCTTTGCATGGAACGCCGTCGCGAGCATAAAGCCGAAGCCTGTGGCACGCAGGGGCTTTTCACGAATCCAATCAATCACGCCGCCAATGCCGCCGCGCTTCTCTTCGCCTTCTTCGGGCTTCTTTTCTTTAATGAGCAGACCAGCCATAGCCGATGTTGCAGTAACAACGCCCAAGCCAATATCCCACGCTTCGTCGGCGCGACGCTCCTTAAACCCCTTAAGGGTTTCATACGATTTTTGCGGAGCGTTTCGATGCTTGATGGATGCCGCCATCAGCAGCAAGCCCACACCAGTGTAAATGCCGTTCAGCGTTTCGGATGGATAACGTGCGACAAAAGCCCTAACTTTGCCGAGCGTCGAAAGTTCACGTTTTTGGGTGATCTGGCCAACAGAACTTGTTTCGTCTGCATTCTCCAGCCCTTCTTTACGGGCGAATTGCTGAACTTTTTTGCTCGTCGCTTTAATGACGTTTTGGGATTGATCGCGGCTACCAAACGCTGAAAGCACGATGCCGCCCAAAGCATAACCAACACCCGCCAGAATTTTCCAGCGAGCACCTTTAATGTTATCTTTGAATTCTGCTTTTTTTATGCCTTTCGCAACCGCATCTAAGCCACCGATACTATCCACCGCCGCTAAGGCACGGTGATAGTAATTACGCTCTTTGATCGCGTAAGTCATAAATGCCACGTCGCCAACATTGTAGGCTACACCCGTTGCCTTTAACGTCGCGTTCTCGAACTTTTCTTTCGTGCTACGCTTGTCGCTTTCATGTGATTCAACGCTGGCGGGCTCATGCACCCAACCATTGGCGCGCAGTGCGCCCTCCATCACTTCTGCTTTTTTGAACCCGCGCACTTCAAGCGCCGGTCGCCCCTCATACAAATAAGGGACCGCTTTCCAGCCGAGACTAGCAATACGCACTTTTACCTGCTCAAGCTGCTCTGCCGTGGCATCTGGGCGAGCGAACAGGTACGCGCGGCGACCACCACTATCATTAGTGAGGATCTGCACTTCGTCGATCAGCGAACCTGGCTTGTAATGGTAAATTGCCACGGTGCCTTGGGTTTCCTTCTATCGGGAACATGCGCCACGCGCCGACCATCGGCACGGGGAGAACACTCCACCACACTCACAATTTACCAGCGATATGTGACAACTTGATGACGAAAACCTCTTAATTTTTGAGGATTTTATGCCCCTTTTTCGGGATATTCGGCGGGCATTTCGCACTGCAACATCGAAACCGCTTCCCTTTCAGGCTTGCGTGGCTAAAGTCCGCCCCCACAACAAGAACAACGCGCAGGGACATCATGACCACGAACACTAAGGTGAACAAGAAAGTCGTTATCTCGGGCATGCTCGGTAACGGACTTGAATGGTACGACTACGCACTTTACGGCCACATGGCGGTCATCTTCTCCAAACTGTTCTTCCCCGCAGGCGATGACGACCTAGCGCTTATCCTTACCTATCTAGCCTTCGCGGCGGGCTTCATCGCCCGCCCTGCTGGTGCCATCCTGTTCGGCCATATCGGCGATAAATACGGCCGCAAGCGCGCCCTCGTCGCCTCGATGATCCTGATGGCCATCCCGACCGGCTGCATCGGCCTGTTGCCCACCTATGAAATGATCGGCATCGCGGCACCCATCTTGCTGCTCATGATCCGCATCCTGCAAGGCTTGAGCCTCGGCGGCGCGTTCAGCGGCTCCATGAGCTACGTGGTGGAACATGCCCCCAAAGGCCGCCGCGGCGCCATTGGTTCGGTCACCATGCTTAGCCTCGTACTCGG
>JBEIOT010000156.1:0-4937 GCA_040377415.1 Azospirillum sp.
CCATGGCGCAGCATGGCGGCATCGGCACCATTCACAAGAACATGGACATCGAAGCGCAGTCACAGGAAGTGCGTCGCGTGAAGAAGTTCGAATCCGGCATGGTGGTCAACCCCGTGACCATCGGCACCGATGCGACGCTGGCCGACGCCTACGCGCTGATGGACCAGCACAGCATCTCCGGTTTCCCGGTAACCAAAACCGACGGTACTCTGGTGGGTATCCTCACCAACCGTGATGTACGTTTTGCATCAGACCCGAAGCAAAAAGTTTCCGAGCTGATGACGGAAAAACTCATCACCGTGAAAGAAGGCATCAGCCGCGAGGACGCCAAGAAATTGCTGCATCAACACCGCATCGAAAAGCTGCTGGTGGTCGATGGCGCGCATAAATGCATCGGCCTCATCACGGTGAAGGACATCGAGAAATCCAACAAATTCCCGCTCGCCGCGAAAGACGACAAAGGTCGCCTACGCGTTGCCGCTGCCGTCGGCACGGGTGTCGAAGGCATCAAGCGCGCCGAGGCACTGGTCGCGGCAGGCGTGGACGTGGTGATCGTCGACACCGCGCACGGCCACTCCAAAGGCGTGATCGACACGGTGCGCGAGCTGCGCAAACTGTACAAAGACATCGGCCTTATCGCCGGTAACATCGCCACCGGCGACGCTGCCGAAGCACTCATCAAAGCCGGTGCGGATGCGGTGAAAGTGGGCATTGGCCCGGGCAGCATTTGCACCACGCGCGTGGTCGCCGGTGTGGGCATGCCGCAGCTTTCGGCCATCACCGATGTGCGCGCCATCACCGACAAATACAACATCCCGCTGATCGCCGATGGTGGCATCAAATTCAGTGGCGATCTGGCGAAAGCCGTCGCGGCCGGAGCCGAAGTTGCCATGATCGGCTCGCTGTTCGCGGGCACCGAAGAATCACCCGGCGAAGTCATCCTGTTCCAGGGCCGCAGCTACAAAACCTATCGCGGCATGGGCTCGGTGGGCGCCATGGCCCGCGGCTCGGCCGATCGGTATTTCCAGTCCGAGATCAACGATGCGTTGAAGCTGGTGCCCGAAGGCGTCGAAGGCCGCGTGCCGTTCAAGGGTTCCGTTTCGGGTGTCATCCACCAGCTCGTGGGCGGCCTGAAGGCCAGCATGGGCTACACCGGCAACGCCACCATCAAGCGCATGCGCGAGAACTGCCAGTTCGTGCGCATGACCGGCGCCGGCCTGCGCGAAGCCCACCCGCACGGCATCACCATCACCCGCGAATCGCCGAACTACCGCGTCGAAAGCTAGAATCGTTATCGAGAATTGATACGGGCAGGGGCAGGGTACCCCCACACCAAGGAGAGACGCCATGCGTATTCCTTACTTGCTCCCGCTTTTTGTCATTTCTTCGTTATCGGCCGTGCCTGCTATGGCGCAGGAAACCGAAATAGAGAACAACGTTCCCGTTTCAGCCGAAGCGACGACCGCCATCGTACCCGGTAAATCGGCGGATATGGAAGTGACCGACCCCAACGCCCCCGCCAAACCCGACCGCGTTTACACCGACGGTGCGCTTTCCAACCCGGAAGCTAAAGCGGAAGATCTGGGTCTGGCCTCGCCGGGCCAGAAGATGAAAGTCGATACTTCTGGTGATTCGGTCAAATAGGTCGCCGCGTTAGCGGTTGCGTTTTTGTCCACAGGCGCGTAGAACGCCCGTCCCCATGAAACCCGCTGCGCGCATCCAATCGACCATCGAGCTGCTTGAGCATCTGCATGCCATTTGGCAGGCGGACCGCCGTGCGCCGGTCGATTCCATGATGGCGACCTATTTCAAGACGCGCCGCTACATCGGTAGCAAGGATCGCGGCGCCGTGTCGGACCTGCTGTATTTCACGCTGCGTCATGGTGGCACCATTGAATGGCATATCGAGCAGGCGGGCCAGCGCGCTAACCCACGCCGCGCAGTGCTCACCGCGCTGCTGTTCCATGGCGGCAAGGGCATGCATCCGCGCATGATCGCCGACCAGTGCGACGGTTCGCAA
Organism: Azospirillum sp.; assembly: GCA_040377415.1. Classification (GTDB taxonomy): domain Bacteria; phylum Pseudomonadota; class Alphaproteobacteria; order Rickettsiales; family UBA3002; genus QFOX01. Next base: position 2,021 of record JBEIOT010000156.1, read on the forward strand.
TATGCGCCTGCGCCGCTCACCGCCATCGAGCGCAATATACTGGACCGCACCGAAGGCCAGCCCTTCGTGAACGACGACATGCCGCCTGCGGCGCGCCTGAACTATCCCGATTGGATGGATGGCCGCCTGAAAGACGTGTTCGGCGACGAGTTGCCGCAAGCCATGGAAGCGCTGAACCAGCAAGCCCCCATCGACCTGCGCGCCAACACCCTGAAGGTGCGCGACGCGGGCGACCTCATTTTGGCGCTGGATGCCGACGGTTATTTCGGCCTGCCGACCCCCCATTCACCCATTGGTGTGCGCCTCAAAAAACGCCTGCCGGCGTTCAATACGCAGGCTTTCCGCGATGGCAAATACGAGATGCAGGACGAAGGTTCGCAGATCGTGGCGCAGCTTTGCACCGCCAAGCCGGGTAATAAAGTGGTCGATTTCTGCGCTGGGGCAGGCGGTAAAACGCTCGCCATCGCCGCCACCATGAAGAACAAAGGCCGCATCCTCGCGCTCGATATCTCGCAAAAGCGCTTGAAGGAAATGCCCAAACGCTTGGCCCGCGCCGGCGTGAACAACGTGACGACGCATGTGATGCGCGATGAGAAGGATGCCTTCTTGAAGCGTCATGTTGGCAGCACCGACTGGGTGGTGGTGGATGCGCCTTGCTCGGGCTCGGGCACTTGGCGTCGCAACCCGGATCTGAAATGGCGTTTTGGCCTGGAAGACCTTCAGGAAATCAAGCCGTTGCAACAGAGCATTCTGCAGAGCGCCAGCCGCCTTTGCAAACCGGGCGGAAAGCTGCTATATATTACGTGCTCCATCTTCCAAGATGAGAACATTCATCAAGTGAAACAATTCCTTGGGAATAATTCCGACTTTCGAGTTGAACACCCTGGCAAACTATGGAATAAGCACGTCCACGTCAGCGAGGGCATTGGCCCGGTCCTGACGCTCAGCCCGCACAAAGACGGGACGGACGGTTTCTTTGCCGCCCTACTAACCAACCACGCCACAGGCCCTTCGCACACCGAAGAAGCTTAAACGATTCAAGAACTTAACTTCCGCTTGAATCGCGTGGATGCTATTGGAAAGGACGAGAACGCATATGGCGAAGCAGAAAAAGGCCCCTCCGGCGGCCCAACCTGCGAAGATTCACGGGGGCAAAAAAGTTAGCTTCCGCAAACGCTTGGGCAATCGCCTGAACGCATTCTTCTGCAAACGCAGCATCATTATCATCTCCGAGCACAAAACGCAGCACGTGCCGTTTTCGGCCGTGACGCAGTTCGTGGCGTTCGTCGCCATGGTCGGCTTCGTTGGCTGGGCGAGCTTCAGCAGCGGCAGCTACATGGCCGCGCAAGCCGTGCTGACCGAGAAAGACCGCACCATTGCCAGCACCACCGAGCACAACGAAAAAGTGACCGCTGAGTTCTCGCTGCTTAAGCGCGACCTCATGAAGCTGGCCGAAGAGAATAAATCGGGTGAACTGGCTGATTACGCCAAGATGATGACCGAGCAGTTCGCCGACAGCGAAGAAAGCGTAACCCAGGAATTCGCCAAGGCCAACAAAGCAGCCGAAGTGAGCGATAAGTACAACGCCGTCTTCAAGCGCATCGAATACCTTGAGAACAAGGTGAAGGACCTGCAGAGCACTCATGATCTGATGGTGGCCGACATTAAAGCGACCACTGGCGGCAAGATCGCGGAACTCGAGCGCGTCATTGCCACCACCGGTGTCGACAAGGCACCGTTGGAGCGTCAGGCGCTGGCTCGCCAGAAGCAAGCCGAGCAGCGTGCGGAAAAATACGGTCGTACCATCCAGAATGGTCAGGGCGGCCCGTTCGTTCCGGTGAAGACCAGCATGCTGCGTGAGAAAGAGCCGGAGCTTTATTTCAACATGAAGCGCATGATGACGTTGAACGACATCGTCTCAGCCCTGCCGGTGGCCGACCCGATGGCGACCAAGAGCTACCGTCGTACCTCGAGCTTCGGCACCCGTGTCGATCCGTTCCGTGGTGCGCTGGCATACCATAGCGGTGTCGATCTCGCTGGCCCCAAGGGCACCATGATCCGCGCGACCAGCGATGGTCAGATCAGCCTCACCGGCTGGCGTGGCGCCTATGGCCAGATGGTCGAAGTGAAGCATGATTTCGGCTTTGCGACGCGTTATGGCCACCTCAGCAAAATTCTCGTGAAGCCGGGCCAGACCGTGAAGCGCGGCGAAGTGATCGCCGTTCAGGGCAGCACCGGTCGTAGCACTGGCAACCACTTGCACTATGAAGTGCGCTACAATGGTAATGCCATCAACCCTTCTAATTTCTTGAAAGCGGGCCAGGATGTTCGGTCGTAATAAAGACAAGACCACCACGGTCACCAAACGCCATGTACTCGTGCCGTCGGTCATCTCGGCGGACATGCACCTCATTGGCAATGTCATCAGCCCCGAAGGCGCGCTCGACATCGACGGCCAGATCAACGGCAACGTGCGTTGCCACACCGTTTCGCTGCGCGAGAACGGTAAAGTGGTCGGCGATATCGTCGCCGAGCAAATTTATATCTACGGCACCGTTGAAGGTCTGGTGAAAGCTCGTTCCGTCACGCTGTATGCCAGCGCGCGCGTGACCGGCTCCATCATGCATGAAGCGCTCAGCATCGAAGACGGTGCATTCGTGGATGGTAAATTCAAGCGCACCGATCGTATCGCGGATGAAGAAATGTTCGCCAAGCGCATCGAGCAAAGCAGCAGCATCTTCACCAACGATAACGACAACGATAACGGCGACGCGACCGAAGCCGAACTCATCGTGCTCGAAAATCTGCGGTTGATCCGCTAATTACTCCGCCGGCATCGGCTGGCGCAGGTTCTTTTTCCAAAGCTGCTTCAAATTATCCTCACGACCGGAACCGGCCTTGTAGGCTTTGTAGCGCA
>JBEIOT010000046.1:0-10494 GCA_040377415.1 Azospirillum sp.
ACGACGGCAACATCACCTATGCCGAGATCGGTGCGGCCATCAAATCGCGTGGCAAGGCCCCGGCCAAGCACTAAGCTTGCTTTTTGGCAGGGTTTCTGCCAAATCCCGCCTCATGCAACAGCACGAACACGCATCGCAATACGTCAAACGCATCGACCTGACGCCGCCCAATGGCAGCAACAAGGTGCTTATGCATAGCTGCTGCGCGCCGTGCGCCGGCGAGCTGATGGAGCAGATGTTGGCCAACGGCATCGACCTGCATATCTTCTTCTACAACCCCAATATCCATCCCAAAAAAGAATACGAGATCCGCAAGCAGGAGAATATCCGCTTCGCCGAGAAGATGGGAATTCCGTTCATCGATGCGGATTACGACGTGCAGGAATGGTTCGCCCGCGCCAAGGGTATGGAGCAGGACCCCGAACGTGGCCGTCGTTGTACCATGTGTTTCGATATGCGCTTCATGCGTACCGCGCTCTATGCGCACGAGCATGGGTTTGAGACCATTACCAGCAGCCTGGGCATCAGCCGCTGGAAGAACATGGACCAGATCAACGATTGCGGCGTGCGCGCGGCAGCGCCTTATGAAGGGATCACCTACTGGGATTACAATTGGCGCAAAGAAGGTGGCGCGAGCCGCATGTACGAGATCGCCAAGCGCGAAGAATTCTACGCCCAGCAATATTGCGGCTGCATCTATTCGCTACGCGATAGCAATGAGTGGCGTGAATCGCAGGGTCGCGAAAAAATCGCCATCGGCGAGACCTGGTACGAAGAAAAGCTGAAAACGAACTAGCTTATTCGCGACTCTTGCTGGGTGCATTAGCCTTGCACACATTCTCAACGGGATTGGGCCCCTTGAAATCGTAAGCTTCGTCGCTGATTCCCATGGCGGTCAGCAAACGGTAGTCCGCGCGCTTGCCGTCTTTTACGGCATCGACTGCGGCTTTCATTTCGGCATCACTTAATTGCGCATTATTGTTGCAGCGGGCAAAAAAGCCGTTGTTGCCTTCGTAATTGATGCGGTTGCCGTGGTTATCCGTGTAATCGATATTCACGTTGCCACCGCGAGTACGACCCTCTGTAATGGTCACTGTGTCGGTGCCATGTTTCTCTTTTGCCTGGCGCTCTGCCTGCATACGCTGCATTTCCTCGGTCGGAGGTTTTGCCGGGCCGATGGGAACGGTGACCGAATAAGGCTTCTTATCTTCAGGCATGGCAGACTCCTTGTTACTCCCTCATTCTAGCGAAGAGGGTTTAACAATGGGTTAAGCAATTATCGGCTGAAATTTAGGCTTTTTTCGCCTTCTTCGGCTTCGCTTTGCCCGTGGGTGAGGCTTTGGCAAGCTTCACCTTGGGGTTAGCGGCGTTCGTCGCGGCTTTTGCCTTGGCTTCAATTGCATCAATGCTGCCGATGGCAGCGAGGTTGATGATCTCAGCCACGTTGGCGTTCATGCTCACGATCTGTACCGGCTTTTCCAAACCCACGAGGATCGGACCGATGACGGTGCCGACTTCCAGCTCATCCAGCAGGTTCGCCGAGATGTGCGCCGAATGCAGTGCCGGCATCACCAGCACGTTCGCCGGACCCGAAAGACGGCAGAACGGATACATGGCCATCAGCTCTTTGTTGAGTGCCACGTCAGCCGACATTTCGCCGTCGTATTCGAAGTCGATGCCCTCATGGTTGTCGAGGAGCTCGACCGCGTCGCGGATGCGCTTGCTCTTTTCCTTCATCGGGTTGCCGAAGTTGGAATAGCTGAGCAGTGCGACGCGCGGCTCGTGACCCATCTGCTGCACTTTGCGTGCGGTGCAGATAGCGATCTCGGCGAGGTCGCATGCTTCCGGCAATTCCTGAATGGCGGTGTCAGAAATGAACACGGTGCGGTTCTTGGTCACCAGCATGCTCATGCCGAACAATTTCTCGCCCGGTTTGGTGTCGATGACGCGGCTGATGTTCTCAAGCGCGCGATAGTAGTTGCGCGTGAGGCCGGTGATGACCACATCGCCATGGCCGCAGGCGATCATGCAGCTGGCGAAGATGTTACGGTCGTTCTTCACCATGCGTTCCACATCGCGCTTCAGGAAGCCCTTGCGGTTCAGCTTGGTGTAGAGATGATCGATGTAGGTGCTCAGGTGCGGAGTGACCGCAGCGTTCACGATATCCAGATCATCGGCCGATTTGATGCCGAGGCGGTGGATGGTGTGGCGAATGCGCTCCGGACGACCGATGAGGATCGGGTGGCCGTAGCCATTGTCGCGCCAGTGGATGGCGGCGCGAATGACTTTTTCTTCTTCACCCTCGGCGAAGATGACGCGCTGCGGGTTCTGGCTCACGGCCTCGAAGATCTGCGCCATGCTGTTGGCGGCAGGATCGAGGCGAGCGCCGAGTGCACGTTTGTAAGCTTCGAAGTCCTTGATGGGGCGGCGAGCAACACCAGAATCCATCGCTGCCTGCGCCACGGCGGGCGGGATGGTGGTGATGAGGCGCGGATCGAACGGCGTGGGAATGATGTATTCCGGGCCGTATTTCATTTCCTTGCCCGAGTACGCGGCGGCGACTTCTTCCGGCACCGGCGTGCGGGCGAGGGCGGCGAGCGCTTCGGCGCAGGCAACTTTCATTTCCACGTTAATTTCACGGGCACGCACGTCAAGCGCGCCACGGAAGATGTAGGGGAAGCCCATCACGTTGTTCACCTGGTTCGGGTAATCCGAACGGCCCGTGGCGATGATGGCGGTGGGGCACGCTTCGCGCGCTTCTTCCGGCATGATCTCGGGGATGGGGTTCGCCATCGCGAAGATGATCGGCTTATCGGCCATGCTCTCGACCATGTCTTTGGTCACGGCACCGGCGGCCGAAAGGCCGAGGAATACGTCAGCACCCACCAGCGCTTCCTTAAGCGTGCGGCGATCGGTCTTCACCGCATGCGCCGATTTCCACTGGTTCATCGAGCTGTCGTTGCGGCCTTCGTAAATAACGCCGGTTTTGTCGCAGAGCAGTACGTTCTCGTGTTTTACGCCCATGTGCTTAAGCAGTTCGATGCAGGCGATGCCGGCGGAACCCGCGCCGTTGGCGACGACCTTAATATCGCGGAATTCGCGGCCGGTGATGTGACACGCGTTGATGAGGCCGGCAGCGGTGATGATGGCCGTGCCGTGCTGATCGTCGTGGAAGACCGGAATGTCGCACAGTTCTTTTAGCTTCTGTTCAATGATGAAGCAATCCGGCGCGCCGATATCCTCGAGGTTGATGCCGCCGAAGGTGACCGAGATGGCGCGCACGGTCTCGATGATCTTATCCACATCGGTCGAATCGACTTCGATGTCGATGGAGTCGATATCCGAGAAGCGTTTGAACAGGATGGATTTGCCTTCCATCACGGGCTTGCCGGCAAGCGCGCCCAAGTTGCCCAGGCCCAGCACGGCGGTGCCGTTGCTGATGACGGCTACAAGGTTGCCTTTGCTGGTGTAATCGTACGCTGCGTCTTTGTTCTCAAAGATCTTCATGCACGGCACTGCAACGCCCGGCGAATAGCCAAGGGCGAGGTCGCGCTGGGTGATCAGCGGCTTGGTGGGGGTGATGGAGATCTTACCCGGCTGGCCAGAGGAGTGGTAGAGGAGGGCTTCCTCGTCGGTAATTTTCATATTTTCACTGGCCATCGAATTGTCCTTACAGTAGCGCTAATGCTTGTATTTTCAAAGGTTCACGGCATGTCCTCCGCAAACGAAGCGCGCAGCATAGAGAGTAAATCCGAAAACGAAAGCGGCAATTTAGCTTCGGTGTGCGCTGCACAAACCGCAGCCAGCCTTGCTGACGCGACGCCCGCGATGCGCCAATATTTGGAGGTAAAAGCCAATCATGCCGATTGCCTCGTGTTCTATCGCATGGGCGATTTTTACGAACTGTTTTATAACGACGCGGTAAAGGCATCGGCCATTCTCGATATCGCCCTCACCAAACGTGGCAAGCACGCAGGGCAAGAGATCCCCATGTGCGGTGTGCCGGTGCATGCGGCTGATATGTATTTACAGAAGCTCATCGCCAGCGGCGAACGCATCGCCATTTGTGAACAAATGGAAACGCCCGAGCAGGCAAAAAAGCGTGGTCCCAAGGAAGTGGTGCGTCGCCAGGTGGTGCGCATCGTTACGCCTGGCACCATTACCGAAGAAGCGCTGCTGGCGCCGCAGCAGTCCTTATACTTGGCAGCGCTATTCATTAAGGGCGAGGAGGCGGGGCTTAGCTGGCTCGAGCTTTCGACCGGTGAATTCAAGACCAGCCATGCCACGCTGGCACAGTTACCTAGCTTGTTGGCACGGGTTAATCCGCGCGAGATGCTGATGGCGCAACAGAGCTATGATGTGCTCGCTGCGCTACCGTGGTTCCACGAGTGGCGCGATGTGGCGAATGTGCGCAGCGCCCTGCCGTTCGATGCCAAACGCGCCGAACGTTCGCTCAGCCAGCATTATCATGTAGCGAACGCCGAGGTGCTTGGGGTCTTTACGCCCGCCGAGCTGGCAGCAACGGGCGCACTCTTAGAATACGTGCAGCTGACGCAGCTTGATGCTGTCGCGCGACTCGACATTCCCAAAAGCGAAGCGCAGGACACCAGCTTGCAGATGGATGCGGCGACGCGGCGGAATCTGGAATTGGTCGCTACGCAAAGCGGTCAGCGCGCGGGTTCGTTGCTTTCGTGTATTGATCGCACGAGCACCGCTGCCGGTGGTCGCCTGCTGGCGCAATGGCTGAACGCGCCACTGCGTGACGCAGCTTCTATCGGTGCGCGGCAAGAGGCGGTGACACATCTATTAAGTGTGCCAGGCGATGTCTGGCGCGAAAAAATTTCTGCGGTGCCGGACATGGAGCGCGCGCTGGGCCGTTTGATGCTGGGCCGTGGTGGCCCGCGCGATCTGGCGTCGCTCGCAAAGGGGCTGGAGCAGGCGAATCAACTGCATGAATCAACCCGCAGCCATCAACTGCCAGCGTTACTGCGCGGCGCGATGGATGCGTTGGCGGGCCATCACGCATTGGCTGATGCGCTGAATGCTGCGCTGGCCGACAGCGTGCGGGTACTGTCGCGCGATGGCGGTTTTGTGCGCGCCGGCTTCCGCGCCGATCTCGACACGACCCGTGCGCTACGCGATGAAAGCAAGCGCGTGATGCTGGCGATGGAGCAGCGCCTCAAAAAAGAGACCGACATCGGTTCCCTGAAGATCAAATTCAATAATGTGCTCGGCTACTTCATCGAGATCACCCAGATCCATGAGAAGAAAGTGCCCGTCGAATTCATTCATCGCCAGTCGCTGGCGGGGAGTCTTCGCTACACCACGCCCGAGCTGAACGAAACCGCACGCGCCATTGCCGATGCGGGCGACCGTGCGCTGCGCATGGAGCTGGCGATCTACGAGGAGTTGGTAGAACAGGTGCGCGCACGCGCTGAGCCCATCATCATTGCCGCTCGTGCGCTCGCCACCATGGATGTGTTGCTTGGCTTTGCCGCGCTCGCAGCCAGTGGCCAGTGGGTTCGCCCCGAGATCGTGAATGAAGCGTGCCTCAGCATTCAAGCAGGTCGCCATCCCGTTGTTGAAGCGGCATTGCGCCGCCAGCATCTGGAATTCATCGCCAACGATACGGCGATGGGTGAGGGCGCGCGCTTGTGGCTCATCACCGGACCCAACATGGGCGGTAAATCGACGTTCCTGCGGCAACAGGCGTTGCTCGTCATCCTCGCGCAAATGGGCAGTTATGTGCCTGCCGCACAGGCGCGCATTGGGTTGGTCGATAAGTTGTTTTGCCGCGTCGGTGCGGGCGATGATCTCGCACGCGGCCAGTCGACCTTCATGGTCGAGATGGTGGAAACCGCGAGTATCCTGCATCAAGCCACTAGCCAATCGCTGGTGGTGCTCGATGAGATCGGTCGTGGCACGGCAACGTATGATGGCGTGTCGCTTGCGTGGGCGGTGGCCGAGCATTTGCACAACAAAACCCAATGCCGCGCACTATTCGCCACGCATTACCATGAGCTCACCGCGCTGGCCTCGCAGCTACCGCACCTGAAGAATTACCACACGGCGGTGGCGGAATTCAAAAATGAGCTCGTCTTCCTGCATACGGTCAAAGAAGGCTTCGCCGAAAAGTCGTTCGGCATTCATGTGGCCGCGATGGCGGGCATGCCTAAACCTGTGCTTACCCGCGCTAAGCAATTGCTGGCGACGCTCGAATCGGGCCATAGCCTGACCGAAGAAGCTCCTCCGGGCCAATTGCCGCTGTTCTCTGCGGCTCCCAGCCCCTTACCTGAGCCAGCTATCCACCCATTGGCTGAACGGCTAGCAAGCGTCGATGTGGATGATTTGACCCCCCGCCAAGCCCTTGATCTGGTGGCGGAACTGAAGAAACTGGCGGTCGACTAACCAATTGTGACGAAATGATGAATTTTTACCGTTGCTAATGATTTGCTAACGGACGCTCTGCTATGGTGTTCGGCCATGGCAACAGTGACACGCAATAAGGCTGATGAAGAGATCACCCTACAGGTGAGCAATACCGATTGCGGTACGGATTTTCGTTTTGTGCTTCACGGCAACCACCTCGTCGTCGAAAAAAGATCCAGTGACAGGATGTATGATGGCTTTGAGCACTGGCAGCCTGCGCCCGAATGGTACGACCAGCTAAGTCAGGTCGAAAAGCTTGAAACGTTCAATCATGTTCTTGCCGAGTATCGTTTGCGTTCACTTGGTGAAGGCGACTTCAAGCTGGCCGCACTTGGCATTACCGAATCGGGTGATATTTATGTGAGCGAGAACACCGAGCAGTTATCGGATAATTTTAGCCGTCAATGCGCCGAACAGAACATGGTCACTATTTCCACGCAGCGCGACGTTTATCGACAGATCCGCAACAACCTAAAGGACGGCGGCGAGGGCAAGGATTTCAAGCCCAGTAACCCACGCTACCGCGATGTGTACCTGATGGGCGGTCAATTGCCGCAGATACCCATTGCTTGCCCATGCGGTAACTGCACCGATCTGCTCAGCAAGGTGATGAATAAGGATTCTAATGTGTGGATCCTACCGGTGAGCGAGCCGGGAAATCAGCACTCATCGCTGCGTATCAACGATAAAGCTGATGCTGCCGATGAGCTAGCGCCGGGCGAAGCTTGGAAAACGACGATAGCGCATTTTAACAAAGACCGCGTGATCGCGCTCGATCCCGATGCGGCGCGAGAGCAGCGCGCAGGGTATGAGCAATTACTGCAAGAAGCCGAAGAGTGGCTTGGCGAAAAAGATATAGAGAATGATTTCAATGTTAAAAATGCTAGCCGCGAAGATATTGTCGATGCCTTGCACGCGCATGTGAGTGTGGCCTTTGCCGATCATCTCGACAAAGCGGCACGGTTGGCGGGCTATAAAACAGGCTTGGCAGAACTTGATACAGAGCAGCGCCGTGCGCTTGCCGAGGAAGCGATCCACTGGGTGCGTGCAGCAGCAGTACAGCGCGGCGATGGTCGGTGGTTCATCGGTGTTTCGGCAAAATCAGATGTTGGGAAATCACTGCCACCGCCGGAGATCATGGCGCTGGGCGCAGCAGGTGCCAAGCTCGCCTCACAAGGCATTCTGCGCATGGAAGTCATGGAATGTTCGCCGTGGCAGATCAGCAATGGCGCCATGCGCACCAGCCCCAAAGCCGCGCTTGAGCGTGCCGTAAAGCATGAGTGCAAAACCGGTGAGGGGCTGGAATTCGGGTTTCACGGATTTGCTGAATGGGCCGCGTTGGGATTGGATTTCAAATTCAAGCCGCGTGAGGTGTTTCCATCATATTTTACGGGGAAAACACCCATCAGGCGCGAATCTAGCGTGATGCCAAAGGCTGACGCGCCTCATGACAGCAGGCCTCATACCCAAGTAAGAATTGCGGTCAAAGAGGACGCAAGGGTGACCAAACTGCCGGGCTGGCCTGGTCGCGTGAGCTAACTCCCCAAATATCCCCTTTATTTCTGCGTAAACCACGCTATATTGCGCCACTTCTTGCGTCGGGCATAGGGTTCGGCGACTAAAAAGATATATAATTACAACACCTTACTAGGACGCACCCCATGGCTGTTCCAAAACGCAAAACCTCTCCTTCACGTCGTGGCATGCGCCAGTCGCATCTTTCGCTCGAAAAAACGGCAGTGAGCGAAGACAAAACCACCGGCACCCTCAAGCGCCCGCACCACGTGTCGGAAGACGGCATGTACAAAGGCCGCAAGGTCACCACGGCGAAAGTTAAGCGCTAGTAGCGTAACTCGTTTCCCTTGGTGGTTCGCGTGACTGCAACCCTGCCGATAGCCCTTGATGCCATGGGCGGCGACAAAGCACCCGAATCGGTGATCCAGGGCGCACGTCTCGTGCTCAAGGCAAACCCCGATGTGCGCTTCATCTTCTTTGGTCGCGAGCCTGTGATCGCGCCGTTGATCGCGCGCCATCGTTCGCTGGCGGCCGTTTCCGAGATCGTGCACACCGATTCCGTCATTGCGATGGATGAGAAACCGTCCATTGCGCTGCGCTCGGGCCGCAAATCCAGCATGCGCCTAGCACTGGATGCGGTGAGCAACGGCCAGGCCTGCGCCATGGTCTCAGCAGGTAACACCGGCGCGCTGATGGCCACTGCCAAATTCGCCCTCAAAACATTGCCCGGTATTTATCGCCCCGCCATTACGGCCACCGTGCCTTCGCGCACGCATCCGGTGGTGTTACTCGACATGGGCGCCAACATCGATTGTACTGCCGATAACCTCGTGCAGTTCGCCATGATGGGCGACGCCTATGCGCGCGCCGTGCTCGGCTTGGAGAATCCTAAAATTGGTTTACTGAATGTCGGCTCCGAAGAAATGAAGGGGCACGACGAAGTGAAGGACGCGCACAAAGTGCTGCGCAGCGGCGCCATTCCCGTGAATTATCATGGCTTCGTTGAAGGCAACGACATTCTCGATGGCACGACCGACGTGGTGGTGACCGATGGTTTCACCGGCAACATCGCGCTTAAAACAGCCGAGGGTGCTTCGCGCCTTATCTATGGCGCACTGAAAGAAGCGCTCAGCAGTTCAACGATGGCCAAGCTTGGCTATCTGCTCGCGCGCCCGGCCATTCGTATGGCGCTCAAGCGCTTCGATCCGCGTAAGCTCAACGGCGCTATTCTGCTTGGCCTCAACGGCATCGCCGTGAAAAGCCATGGCGGGGCCGATGCGAAAAGCTTCGCTAACGCCATCAACGTCGCCATTCAACTGGTGAACAATGACGTGAACGCCAAGATCACCGATGAGCTTAAGCGCGCCAGCGCCAGCCAGACGCCGTATCTGGCGCAGGTACTTTAATGGTGCGGTCCGTCATCAGCGCGACCGGCAGCTACCTGCCGGCAAAAAAAGTCACGAACGAAGAGCTCGCTAAAACGGTCGATACATCCGACGAGTGGATCCGCGAGCGCACCGGCATCACCGTGCGCTATATCGCGGCTGAAGGGCAATACACCTCGCACCTCGCCATCGAGGCGGCAAAAGCTGCACTGAAGAATGGCGGCATCGACGCAAGTGATATCGACGGTATCGTCGTTGGCACCAGCACGCCCGATACTTCGATGCCAAGCGTTGCGACCAAAGTACAGGCAGCACTCGGTATCACGCGCGGCGCGGCGATCGATGTGGCGGCGGCATGCACCGGATTCGTTGCAGCGCTCAGCGTGGCGCATGGCTGGATCCAGACCGGCATGTGCAAAAAAGTTATCGTTATCGGTGCGGAGACCATGTCGCGTATCGTTGACTGGGAAGATCGCAATACCTGCGTGCTGTTCGGCGACGGCGCTGGCGCAGTGATCCTCGAGGCATCCGACGACGCATCGCGTGGCATTCATGCCATCACGCTCGAAGCGCAGGGCGATCTCGGCCTGCTGCTTGGCACCGATTGCGGCGCGAAAAAAGAAGGCATGCTGTTCATGGAAGGTTCCGAAGTGTTCCGTCATGGCGTCGAGAAGATGAGCGGTATTACGACGAGCACGCTGGCGAAGGCCGGCAAGACCATCGATGACGTAAAGCTCGTGGTCGCCCACCAGGCGAATGCGCGCATGATCACCAAGATCGGTCGCATGCTAAAACTACCCGCCGAGAAAGCGATGGTGACGGTCGATCGCCACGCCAACACTTCAGCAGCCAGCATTCCGCTCGCGTTGGATGTCGCTGTACGCGAAGGAAAACTCGTCAAGGGCGATTTGGTGGCCATGCCTGCACTTGGCGCTGGACTCACTTGGGGCTGTTGTGTAATTTCGTGGTAGTGAACGAGAACGACGGAGTGACCATGAGCCAGAAGACACTTACCCGTGCCGACCTTTCCAACGCTGTTTATCGCGAGATCGGTCTTTCGCTTTCCGAATCCACCCAACTGGTCGACGCCGTACTGGAAGAAGTTTCCGGTGCGCTTGCCAATGGCGAGCAGGTGAAGCTTAGCAGCTTTGGCACCTTCAAGCTG
>JBEIOT010000241.1:0-2083 GCA_040377415.1 Azospirillum sp.
CAACCCAGCGCAATTTGATGGTGTGTATGGCAATATATACATGCTGGGTGGACGTGTCGCTGGCGGATTTCCGGACGCAGGCATCCTCAAGGCTGAGGAATTGTGGAACATCGATACCAAGCTGGATGACGGCAAGCCCGATACCGGCAAGGTGTGGGCCTACTCGTTCACGGGGTGGAACAATGCTGGCGGCACGCTGGATCGCTGTACGCTGGCGACTTCGGGTGCCGATCGCGGCAAAGCCTACGCACTAAATGCTGGCGGCAAGAACTGCTCGATAATTTTCCATAGCGCGTTCTAAAGCGTGTCACCGAACGCGGCGTGCATGAGGGCTTTGGTGTATTCGTGCTGCGGGGCGGTAAAAATTTGCTCGCTCGGTGCATGCTCGATGACCTCGCCTTTTTTCAGCACGATGATGTAGTGGGCCAGTGCGCGCACGACGCGCAGATCGTGGCTGATGAACAGATAGGTGATACCTTCTTCGCGTTGTAATTCGCGTAGCAGTTCGATGACCTTGCCCTGCACCGACATATCGAGCGCGCTGGTGGGCTCGTCGAGCACCACGAGTTTGGGTTTCAGGATCATGGCGCGGGCGATGGCGATGCGCTGGCGCTGGCCGCCGCTGAATTCGTGCGGGTAGCGCTGGATCATTTCTTCTTTCAGGCCTACGCGCAGCAACATCTCGCGAATGCGGTCGCGCACTTGCTGGCGGGTGAGCTCGGGGAAGTGAAGTTTCAAACCCTCGGCGATGAGTGCGCCGACGGTCATGCGTGGGTTCAAAGATGAGTAGGGGTCCTGGAAGACGAACTGCATGTCGGGACGCAGCTTGCGCAGGGCTTTGCCCTTCAAACCCTGAATGTCGTTGCCAAGGAAGACGATGGGGCCTTCGCTGGGGGCTAAACGTAAGATGGCATAACCGAGCGAACTTTTGCCCGAGCCAGATTCGCCCACGATGCCGATGGTCTCGCCGCGGTGGGCTTTCAGGCTGACGCCGTCGACGGCTTTCACGTAACCGGTGGTGCGGCGCAGGATGGGTGATTTGATGGGGAACCAGACGCGCAGTTTGTGGGTACGCAGCACGCGCTCGTCACTGGTGATGGGCGGGGCGATTCCCTTGGGCGTCGCGGCGATGAGCATTTTGGTGTATTTGTGCTGCGGGTTCTCGAACACTTCTTTCACGGTGCCGGTCTCGACGATCTTACCGCTTTTCATCACGGCGACGCGGTCGGCGATCTTGCGCACGACGGTGAGGTCGTGCGTGATGAGGATGATGCCCATGCCGCGGCTTTTCTGTAAGTCCTTGAGCAGCTGCATGATCTGGCCCTGCAGCGTGACATCGAGCGCGGTGGTCGGCTCATCGGCGATGAGCAGGTCGGGGTCGTTGGCGATGGCCATGCCGATCATGACGCGCTGGCGCTCGCCGCCGCTGAGTTCGTGCGGGTACAGCTTGCCGCGATCGGCCAGGCGCTCGAGCCCAACGGCGGCGAACAGCTCGTTAATTTTCTGCTGCGCTGGTTCGCCTTTGATGCCGTGGTGCCATTTGTAGGCCTCGACGATCTGACGGCGGATGGGGTGTAGCGGGTTCAGCGCCGTCATCGGCTCCTGGAAGATCATACCGATGCGGTTGCCGCGAAGTTTGGCGACGGCGGACTCGGATTCTTCGAGCACATTCTTGCCTTCGAATAGTACTTCACCACTGACACGCGCTTCGGGCGGCAGGAGCTTGAGCATGCTGAGGGCGGTCAGGGATTTGCCCGAGCCAGATTCACCGACGATGGCTAGCATTTCGCCTTTATGGACCTCGAGGCTGATGGCATCGACGGCATGGGTGGCGGTATCGCCGCTGCCGAAGCTGATATCTAAGTTGTTGATCTGCAGCAATGGTGTGCTCATTTTAACCCCTTACCCACAGGAATGCGGGCTTTGCAAACGGGGTGCATTTAATCCACAGATCTTGATCGTATATCACTTGGCCCTCGCATAAATTTTACGGGGGTTGAAGGCGTCGCGCACCCCTTCACCGATGAACAGCCAGAGGCTAAGCAGCAGGGCGAGGGAGAAGAAGCCGACGAGACCCAGCCAC
>JBEIOT010000054.1:0-10091 GCA_040377415.1 Azospirillum sp.
ACAGCCACATCTTCGCTGCCGACTACGCGACCAACGGCTCGCTACATGCGCGCAACCAGTGGCCCAATAGCAAAGACTACGTGATCGAAGAAGCCGCACTCGCTTCCGGCAGCGACGCACTGGAGATCCTCACCGCCATTCGCAACACCAAATCCGTCGGCAACGTGTCCATCAAATATCCAGTGGCGCTGCTCACCATCAACAAACGCCACGGCGCGCCCGAGCGTTGGATCCACGATGTGGTCGGTGCCGGCAATGTGCGCGAATGGAAAGTGGCCGACGACACCACCGTCAAACTCGCCGCCGAAGCCGACGCCGCCTAGCCGTTCCTTCATTATTATAATGGCGGTCGGACCGCCGCTGCCAAGAGCCCGCGGGAGCGGCGCGCAGCGATTGCCAGCAGGCAATCTCGCGGAGCAACTTGAAATAACTTTTTTGCGCAACGCGCAAAAAAAAGAGCCCCATTTCTGGGGCCCAAGTGCTCTCCTCGCACAGAAGAAACTCGTTAGAGCGTCGTGTGCTCAATTCATGTCCAAGTGAATAACTGTAGAATACCCTAGTCCAAAGGTTAACGGTGTGACGGTTTTGTTAAGACTTATTACTTTTTGGCTAGGTGCCTTATGCCCACCCCCTTATGGAAACGCTTGCCAGCCTGCCACGGTGCAGCTACAAACCCCTTGGATTTCGGCAACGTCCGGCATCGCTTAAAGAACAAATGAACCCCATTAAGAGGCAACCATGGCAAGCGAAAAAAGCCAGAATATTCAAGACGTTTTCCTGAACACTCTTCGCAAGGAAAAAGTTCCGGTCACCATCTTCCTGACCTCCGGCGTCAAACTCCAAGGCAACATCAGCGGCTTCGATAATTTCTGCGTCGTTCTGCGTCGCAGCCCGCAAGTGCAGCTGGTCTACAAACACGCCATCGCCACCGTTGTTCCGGCCACCAACATCAGCCTCTACAAAGGCGAAGATGAAGGCGAAGCCGAGACCGGCGCTGCGGAAGCCCCCCAAGCGTAAGTGACGAAGACCCTCGTCCTGCACCCAATCGTCACGGGCAAAGCCCGCGCCGAACGCTCGACCTATGCCGCGCTTGAAGAAGCCGTTGGCCTCGCCGCTGCCATCAATCTCGATGTCGTACACGCCACCGTCGCGCGCCTGCAGAAGATCACGCCCGCCACCTACATCGGCAAGGGCCGCGTGCAGGAAACCGCGGCACTAGTCGAAGAAATGGAAGTCGGCCTGGTCATCATGGATTGCGCATTAAGCCCCGTGCAGCAGCGCAATCTCGAGAAAGCCTTCAACTGCAAAGTCATCGACCGCACGGCGCTCATCTTGGAAATTTTTGGTGATCGCGCGCGCACATCCGAGGGCAAATTGCAGGTGGAACTCGCATCGCTGACCTACCAAAAAGGTCGCCTTGTGCGCAGTTGGACGCACCTTGAGCGCCAGCGCGGCGGCTTCGGCTTCCTCGGCGGCCCCGGCGAGTCGCAGATCGAGCTCGATCGCCGCATGATCTCCGAGCGCATCGACAAAATTAAGAACCAGCTCAGCAATGTGGTGCGCACGCGTGAGCTTCACCGTGCCACGCGCCGCGAAGTGCCCTTCCCGCTCGTCGCGCTCGTCGGCTACACCAACGCGGGGAAATCCACCCTGTTCAATCGTCTCACCGATGCGAATGTGATGGCACAGGACATGCTGTTCGCCACGCTCGACCCCACCATTCGCGGCTGCGCCCTACCCGGCGGCATGAAGATCATGCTATCCGACACGGTAGGATTCATTTCCAATCTGCCCACCGAACTCATCGCCGCTTTCCGCGCCACACTCGAAGAAGTCGTGAACGCCGACCTGCTGCTGCATGTGCGCGACATCGCCCACGAAGATTCAAGCGCGCAAAAAGCCGATGTACTCAAAGTGCTGAAAGAAATTTTTGGTAAAGGCCACACGCTCGATCACGTCATCGAAGTGCACAACAAGATCGATCTGCTGCCGCCCGATGCACACCCGCATGCAGCGCAAGATGTTCCGACTTATGGCGTCTCCGCGGTCACCGGCGAAGGTATTACCGATCTGCTCAATGCTATCGAAATGGCGCTGGGCCAGCAATTGCTGGAAGAGCATGATTACACGCTCGCCCACAGCAATGGCCGCGCCATGGCATGGCTGTATGCCAACGCTCAAGTGCTCGATAAAAGGGATTTAGAAGAGAACGCCGTGTTTCGCGTTTTGATCTCGCCCGCGAACCATGCGCGGTTCAACCGCCAGTTCGCCTAGCGGGCTTTGAACTGCTGATGCAGCGCGTAAGCTGAGCCGGCAGCGAATGCCGCATTCAACAGGCCCAAACCGACGTTCGACCACTGCACCTGGCTTTTGCCATCCGCATCGCTGGTCGTCGCGTTGCCAAAGCTTTTCACGGCACCCATGGTGCACAGCGCCGCCATTAGCAGCGACATGCCACCATAGACCTTTTGCTCGGTCGAAGCATGCTTCACCGTTTCGACCCAGCTATTGGCGCGATAATTTTTGAGACCCGAATGCTTGGCCGCATCGCCGCCCTTGCCTTGGATCTTCTCGAAGGCCTGCTCTACTTTTTTTACACCGTCATGCAGAAAAGATTGCTTGTAAGCGTCATATTCTTCTTTTGAGATTGGAGCATACCCAGCGCCATGAAGGCGCAACGCTTCATTCATAGCCTGCTCTCGCACTTGAGGAGATGCAACGCCTAGCACTGGATGCTTGGCAACTTTAGCAACAAGCTCATCCAACTCACGGATAGAAAAGCGTTCGCCAAAATGGTTTTCAGCATTCTCGATCACGGATGCGGCGGCTTGCGTTTCCATTAGATCCTCGCCATGGCACTGCCATGCAGCAATGCAGTTGCACCCACAGCACCACCAGCAACAGCTTCGAATACGCGGAAAGCGTTGCTGCGGTCTTCATCGTTAGAATCTTTGCTGCGGAACGCTCCATCGATCATCGCTGCAGCACCCACCGCGACGACGCTGCCACGGCCAAAGGCCTTCGCACACTCAAGTAGGGAAATGCCAGGTTTAAAAACGTTCATTTCGCCAGTGTTCTTCTTGAATGCTTTGCTCCAGCCATTCTCTTGCGTACGCCCTACACCTAAGAAGCCGCTTGTTTTACCAACCAGCTTGTTCGCCGCATGCTCGGCTTCGGCAAAAGCTTTTTTGAATGCAGTACTAGCCGTGCCTTCAATGCCTTCGACCTGTTCACCGCGACAGAATGCTAATTTATTGTTTGAGGCAGCAACAGCATCTATCTTAGCTTTTTGGAAGCTGTTGCTGGCTTTACCACTAAGATTCGGCTTGGCATGGTAATCACCATTGGGCTGCAAAACACCGTGTTTTTCTAGGATCGTTTTGCTTTGTGCCGCCGTGTCATCAAAAATTTTCAATGCCGCAAGATCTTCAGCCGGTGCAGTAGAAAACACTTCATCCATTTGTTTGGTGACATCATTGTATTGCTGCAAAGTCTTCTTATTGAAGACGAGCGATTCATCAGCAAGGCCGCTTTCAATGCGTTTCATGCCTTCGATTGCTTTTTCCATGTGCCACTCCTTGGGCCTTATTTACTCCCTTGAATGTATCAGAACGTAAAGCTCACCAATGTGACAGTTTCATTAATTCAAGCCCGCATACAGCCTTGCCTCAGCGGCCCTTCGCCGTTGTAATCCCGGCATTTTTCTGCCCGCCGCATACACCCATCGCAGCAGCTGTTCGGGCACTTCGTCATGCGCTTGCCGGTTCACCGCCCGCCGCAAGGTCGAACGCTCGAACGCCCCCGATCCGAGGTTGAACGCAAAGCTCACCAGCGCATCGAACTGCCCTTGGGTCAACGGCACTCGAACGAGCGCCAGGACCGACAGCGCCGCATGCCGCACATCCTTGCGCAGTAACGCTTCGGCCTGCGCCTGCGTGATACGAACATACGACTCATAAGGCGCCAGCACATGGCCATATCCCACCGTCCACAGTCCCGCCGGGCAGCGATAGGGAACGGGATAGAATCCTTCGAATTCGCGAATAAGCGATAGCCCTGCTGCAGAGATTTTCATGCTAGCCACGCTGGGTTCGGCGCATCACGCGGGAGCCGAACCAGAACGCCATGATGGCGGAAAAAATGGCGATATCCTCTTCGCTCCACACCAGCACCAGCGCTTGCGCCATAGTGCTACCCACTGCCCATGGCAACACCGGGTGCAGCAGCAAATTGAACTGCGCCGCCTTCACCGTCGCGTAGAGCAAGAAGAAGCTATAGGTCAGCACCGGCCGCACCGAACCCGCCAGCGCATCCACCCAATGAATGCCGGTCAGCTGCTCTTTCAGCCGCGCATTCAGGCTCACCTGTTCGGCCTGCTCGGTCGCCAGTGCAATGGCCTCCAGCCGCGCCTGCCGCTCGGCCGCCCCCTCGGCGATCCGTGCCTTGTCGTGCTCCAGTTGCAGTTTCAGCAGTGCCAGTTCGTGATCGCGGTCGCGCGCGTCACGGAACAGACGAAAAATATCGGGCGTCGCGCTGGAGATGAACCCCAGCAACGCACTCAGTAATGCGATCATGATCCCCTACCGTTTCAATAAAATGGCGTAACCCAGCGCGTCCCACAGCATGTAGAGTAGGCCGGTGACGCAAATGCCCACCGCCGTGCGCTTCACCCATTTGCTTAGCTCTTCCTGCCCTGTGCGCGCCATGCGCAGATGGATCATGTCCTTCTGAATGGCGTGCGGGTCATCGACCGTGAAGCCCAGGTGGCCTAGCGTCTCACGTACACTCGCATGCACGATCTGCTTAATTTCCTCGCGCAGCATCGGCATCAGCGGGCCCGACGCGCAGCAATGAAGCCCCATGCATTCATGGTCGACACCGTAAAATTCGGCCAGCAGCTTAGATAGACCGTGGTGGTCGAAGCCAGCTTGATGCGTTTGGGGCAAATGCACAGCGACGGAAAGACACCGACCGCACCCGCAGGATACGAAAAACGCTGAATCGGATCATCGCCACCGCTGGGGAATGTCGCCGAGGTCGTCGAAACCCATACGGTAAGGTTGGTAATGTTCGTGGTGCCGCCATGCGTACCTTGCACGAAACCCCACACATCCCAGTCGCCCGCCGTCAGCGAAAGCGAGGCCACGTTATTCGCCACGTTATTAGAAAGGCTTGTCGGCGAACCGGAAGTCACGACGGTCGTTTTATATTCGCCCACGCTGCCCGCCGCCGCATCGTCGTTGGTGGCGGTGCCCACGATATTCGGATTGGTCAGCGTCTTGTTTGTCAGCGTCTGCGTTGCGCTTACGCCTACCAATTGCTGCGCAATGTTCGCCGCGTCGTAGGTGCCCGGGCTCATGCCACCGCCCGATGCCTGCCACGTGCTGCCGTTATACACGATGTGGATGTTCTCATCATTTACCCACAGTGTCAGCCCCTCGCGTGGGGGAATGAATCGCCAGATCTGGTCGAAATAGGCGATTTGGCCAGCCTTGCCGCTCCACGCGCCTGTCGGGCTGGCCGCCACGATGTACATATCGCCCGTGGCCGGGCTGCCCGGGGGCGTCGCCAGATCGCGGTCGATCGCGCCGCAATTAAGCACGGCATCGATGCGCGCCAGCGCCTCGTTGATGGTGATTTCCTTTTGTGCCTGCGATTGCTCAAGCAACGTAATTTCCAAATGCGACGTAGTCGCCATACGAACTCCTATGGTCGGGGGGTAAATCTCAACTTGTGGTGGGCGGTATCTGCGCTAGACTGCGCCAAACGAGGAAATGATGCCGACACTCGACCAGGTAAAAAAACAGATCGCGGCCCTGCCCGACCGCTATATTTTCTACACAGGCAAAGAGGTCCGCTATTTGCCGAAGGTATTGAACGAGGGCGAAGACATCCTCGCCATCACCTCGGGCTATCTTGACGGGCGCACCTGGCTGGCCGTTTGCACCAACCGCCGCGTCTTATTGCTGCATCGGGGCATGTTCTTCGGTCTTCGCCAAATACAAATGAACCTCGACCGTATCCAGTCGATCGATTCCAGTTTCACGATCGTTTTCGGCTCCATCCGCTTGTGGGATGGCGCAAGTTCGATCGGCATCAATCTCGTGCTGAAATCATCCATTGCCCCCTTCGTGAAGACCACGCAGGACGCTATGGATCGCTATAAGCGCCAAATGGCGCACGATATCGGCAACGCCGTCACCAACGCGGGCAAAGTCACCCCCACGCTGAGCATGACCGACGAGTTGGAACGCCTTTCAAAACTGAAAGCCGCCGGACATTTAAGCGACGCCGAATTCGCCGCCGCCAAAGTCAAATTATTGGAAAGCCAGAAGGCTTAGTGTTCGCCCGGCAGGCTTAGCGCCGCCACCTTCATGCGAAGCGTCACATCCAAACGCGCGAAGTGGCGCGGGAACAAATTCTGCACGCGCGTCGTGTATTCATCGAACGCGATCTCATTGGCCTCAACAAGGCCTTCTAAAGAACTCAGCATCACTTCATCCTCCCCTTCCACGCCATTCATCCGCAACGCCGTCGCCAGTTGGCGCGCGGTCGTTAGCTGCATCTGCCGTTGCAACGATCCTTCGTCACGCACCAGGCTGACCACCGGTTTTGGCGTCAGTTGCGGCCCGTTCCAAAGTCGTTTGCCCCACGAGACCACGATCTCGTGCAGCGGGGTTGAAGGATTGGGATGTTGGGGTAAGGGAGTATCTTGCATTCCCGTAGGATAGCGCAGATTCCTTAACGAATGATTACTGCACCGCAACCATCGCTGCGGCCATGTTGCCAAGCCCCACTTGAGCCGAAATCTGGGCGATCTGCAGGCTCAGTGAGGTCTGCGCGCCGCCAAAATCCGCCGTCTGTTGCGCCAGCGTATAGGTCTGCAGCGGGCTGGTCGTACGCCAGCTGCGCTTAATACTCGCCCCGCTCATCACCCGTACCTCATATTCCTCGCGCTCTTCCATCAGCGGAATATCCACCGCCGGTCGCAGCGCGCCATCGATGCGTGCACGGCGCACCCAGCGAATATCGATATCCGACCCGTTCTTGCGCGCGTTGATATGCACCGGGCTGTAAGGTTTCAGGCTCTGCACCTGCAATGCCACCGAAAACTCCGTGCCGACATCAAAACTGCTACCCACCGTCACCGCCCGCAGTTCCCAGCTATTACCCGCCTCCGTCGCCGCCACACCGGTCGCACTCAGTGCACTGTCCAGCAGCACAAAGCGCTCCGCCGCCACATGGTTTGCGCAATATTGCTCGGTGCCCAAACGTCCGCGCAATAGTGTGCGCAAGCGAAACACGTTATCGCCCAGATCTTCCACATCCGCGAATTGGATGATCTCATTGCCCACGATGGCCACATTGGCACCATTAAGCAGCGCCTCATGCGTCACACTGCTAAGGCCCGCTTCACCCAACAACGCCACGTCGATGCTATGCTGACGGTCAATGCGCTGTGGCGCGCTGTTGCCCAGCGTACCCACCACCGTCCCCATGATGGCCGGGTTACTCGCCTGTGCGATCACCTCGTCCCCCATATCATTCAGCCGCAGGATGCTCGAGCCCTGCCAACCCGATGAAATACCGCACGCCGCAAAGCGCAGGATACCCGCCGTCGGCGTATCACTGGGAAATGCCGGGATATCCAACACTTCACACCGTGTCGCCGCTGGTGGCAGCAACAATTCTTCGTTCGCCTGCTCTTGCGGCGCAATGTAGCCATCCCACGCCTGCGCCTCGCTGCGCACCGTGCGAATGCGCAGCAGCCCGGGCTTGCCGAACTGCACCTGCTCCACGCGCAAACGCTCGCCTTCCAGCCCCAACACATCGCCCGGTTCCAGCGCCGCATATTTCATGGGCAGTTGCAGCGTCACCCGGCAACGCTCGGCCCAGCGCCGCGTCAGATGCAACTCGGCCACCGTGCGCGCGTGGCTCTCGCTCAACACCAGTCCAAGCTTCAGCATCTCTTGCTCACGGCTACTCTGCGTCGAGCGGAACGCCGTTTGCACATGCGTCTCGAACCGCTTCAGGCGATTGATCGCATGCACTTCCACTTTGCACGGCAGCGCCAGATCCTCGGTCCTTTCCAGCACACTCGGCACACGGCGCTTGTCGACCTCCATCGGAATGCGGTCCTTCGCCTCTACCGTCACTTCCGTGCCACGATCATATTGTTGCGCCACAAGCCCGTCAGGCTTTTCCACCAAGGTAAAGAAATATCCCTGCATCAACTGACTAATCACCGCCCGCGCTGTTGTGCGCTCGTGGATCACAAATCCATCCAGCATCGTCTGCAATGCCCGGCAGTCGATCTTGTCGGTGCTCAAGCCCACGCGCTTGACGACATCTTCCACCACTGCCGCTACATGGCTTCCGCCCAGTTTTCCTTGCACCCAGTGGCCGGTCGCCCAATTAGCGCCATCGGCCCACACACTGCGCAAGTCCGGCCAATACGGGTAAGGCCGCGCATCCCACGTCCACAAGAATTTGTTGGCCACCATGCTGCTTCCCGCCCATTCCGCTTCAGTCGCGGTAATCGCCGTGCGCTGCGCCACAAAATCCACCCGCCCGCGCGAGAACCGCGGGTAACCGCTCTCGGTCGATGTCGGGTCGACGAACATATTCGGCTGGTTGGCGCAGCCATCCACGCTGGCAAAGCCATATTCGGTGAACCACACCGGTTTGCTACCGGGCACCCAGCCCGTCGCCACGCTATTGGGGTTCACATGCGTATTGTTCCACCACCAGGCGATGTTCTTCCACGCATAAGCGGGCGCCAGTGGTGCCGTCGTCGTACGCAGATCATTGGTGTAATAAAAATCCCAGCCCTCACCACTCGTCCATCCCGCGCGGATCGCATCCACGTCGTAATCGGTCTGCACCGCATCGCTCAGCGGGAAATAGGCATCAATGCCCACCATATCGATATGACTCGAGCTCCACAGCGGATCGAGATGATACCAGCCCCCCGTCGTGTGGTGATATTCCGACCAGTCCGCCGCATAAGTCAGCTTCACACCACTACCCAGAATGCCTTTCACCGTCGCCGCCAGCGACACCAACTGCGACACCGCCGGGAACACCCCCGCACTGCTCGTAATGCCCGTGATGTCACGCATCTCCGTGCCGATGGCAAACGCATCCACCTTGCCATTCAGCAAATTCGCGTAATGCGTAATGAAGTTATTGTAGCCATGGCTCTTGGTGAAGAAGTTAGCCACCTGCGCCGACGCGCCCGTAAGCCTGCCACGCCAAGGTTTCCCCGCCACATCCATGAGCACCATCGGATAGAAGAATATCTTCAAACCCCGCGCGCGCAGCTCGGCGCACAGGCGCGTGATGCTCTGGTCATCCGGCGTGCCGCCATAGCGCGCCGCCGTGCCGTCTTTACCCACCAGCGCTGCCGTGGCACGTGTCAGACCCGCTACGCCCCACGTATCGGGCGTCGTCGTCACCGTGTCCTTGTATTCCACTCGCGGCGCAATGGTGCAGCTCGCAATATCCATGCTGGACCCGAACCAGTTCACCACCACCCCCACCCACTCAAGGTTGGGGAATGTCTGCTGCATCTGGTCGAGCGACAGCTTCATGTTCGCCACACCCTCAGCGCTATGCTGGTTGATGGGCATACGATAGCCCTGCTGCACAAAATTGCCGCCCACATCCTGGCCAGTAATTTTGAACTGCGACTCGGTATCGTACACGAACTCGCCCGAGCCCGGGATGAGCATCACCGACTTTACCAGCGATTCCACCGGCGTTTCCGCATGGTCGCGCTGGGGCGTCGTGCGCAGCACCTCGAACGTGAAGTTCGGAATACGGTTGCCAAAATCCGCAATGGGAAAATCCTCAACCACGATATACGCCATGCCGCGATAAGCCGGAGTTTTACCCACGCCCTCAAAACTCTCGATCAGCGCATCCGGCATCTGCGACTCACCGCCTTTGTAAATGCGATACGTGCCTTGGCTCAGATTCAGCAGCTTCGCATCCGCCCAAATACGGTTGATACGCGTGATCTCACCTTCGCAAATGGCGATCGCCATCGTCGCGTAATAGCTATACGTCACTGTCGTGGAACTAGCGCG